>SBFL01000110.1 GCA_006227965.1 Bacteroidota bacterium
GTGGTCGGCCATGTCCAAGGCCTTCACCCATATTGGAAAAGACATTGTAATGGCCGTCAAGGAAGGCGGCCCCGATCCGGAACACAATTCCAGGCTCAGGGCGGTGATCCAGAACGCCAAAGCCGTTAACATGCCCAAGGACAATATCGAAAGGGCCATCAAACGGGCTTCGGACAAATCCCAGGGCAACTTTGCAGAAATTCTTTACGAAGGGTACGCGCCCCACGGTATTGCGATCCTCATTGAAACCGCCACCGATAACCATACCCGTACGGTGGCCAACATCCGTAGTTATTTCAATAAGTGCAACGGCAACCTCGGGACTTCAGGCTCAGTGGAATTCATGTTCGACCATACCTGCAATTTCTGTATAGCCCCTGAAGGACTGGATCCGGAGGAACTCGAACTGGAAATGATCGATCACGGGGCCGAAGAAGTATTTACCGATGAGGAGGGCATACATATCTATGCCCCCTTTGAATCCTTTGGGGCTATTCAGAAAGAACTCGAGTCACGGGGTATTGAAATCCGCACTTCGGGCTTTGACCGAATCCCCCAGGTAACCAAGGAGCTACCCCCTGAACAGGTGGAGGAAGTGGAGGCCCTGCTCGATAAGATCGAGGAGGACGATGACGTACAGAACGTCTTCCACAACATGAGGGAGTAGGGCGGCCTGTACACTGTGGCCTCACACCGGAAAGGGATCAATCCCCTTCCGGAAGATTGCAGGCACCCCCTTACCGGGGCGTATTTTTCAGGTATAGGCAGGTATCTTCCCAACAACCCCCTGGTAGAATTCCCGGTATCCCTTATAATCGGATTCATAGTCGCCGGATGGCAGTCTGGGCTCTGAAATTCGCACGGTCTTGGTCCCGTAATCAAAAGCCACTAAAATGATGGGCACTCCGGCCTTTTGGGCGATGTAATAATACCCTGTCTTCCATTGGGCCACTTTCTTCCGGGTCCCTTCCGGGGCCAGGGCCAGGCGGAACTCCTCCCGATCCTCAAAAAGACTGGCCACAGCATCCACCGTATCGCTTCGTTTGGACCGGTCCACAGGGGCCCCGCCGGTCCATCGAAAGAACCAGCCGAAGGGGCCTTCAAAGAGGCTCTTCTTACCGACGTAATTTATCTGGACTCCAATGAGTTTGCGCACCATCAGGCCGATAAAAAAATCCATCCAGTGGGTGTGCGGAACCACGATAACCACACATTTCTTAAGGTCCGGGAAATCTCCGTGGAATTTCCAGCCCAGCAAGCGGTGAAAAAAAAATGAAGTGAGTGATTTCATTCAGACTTGCTATATCTTCCGGTAAACTTCCTTGATCCGCTCAGGGTCGATTTGCGCCTCCCAATCCTGCCCGAGGGCATTTTCCCAAAGGGGGCCCATTTCTAGGGCCACCTCTGCCATGGTATCCAGATCGTGTTCCGTGAGCCCCCCGCAAACCTTCTCGGGGAATTCAATTCGCTGTTTTTCGGCCATGGCATTGAAAAGACGGACACCCTCAGGGTAGTAATCCTGCAGATGCCTGAAGACCAGACAATTTCCCAATCCATGAGGCGTTCCCAAAACATAGGAAAGCCCATAACTCAGGGCGTGTGCCACTCCAACCTGGCTGTAGGCTATGCTCATTCCCCCGTGCCAGGAAGCCATCATTAGTTTTTCCCGGCTTTCTGAAGGCTCCAGTTCTTCCAAAAAGACTGCCTTGCAGAGCTCCATGGCCTTCTCCCCGTAACTGCGGCTGAACGCATTGATGTAGGCGCCGTTGAGAGATTCCACACAATGGATAAAGCAATCCATACCTGTGTAGAACCACTGGTCCCTCGGGACCCCTTTGGTCAGGTCCGGATCCAGGACCACCTGGTCAAAGGGGGTAAAGTCCGAATTTATGCCAAGCTTCCGATTCGGGCCCAGTAATACGGTGGTCCTGGAGACCTCGGCACCTGTGCCGCTCAGGGTCGGGACTCCCACGTGGTAGAGCGCTTCATTCGGCACCAGGTCCCAGCCCTGATACTGCTGCGTCTTTCCCTCATTGTTCAGCATGATGGCGACGGCCTTCGCAAGGTCGAGCAGGGTGCCTCCTCCAATACCGACAATCCCTGCGGGAGCCTCCGGGATTTCCGAACTGATTTTGGCCACCAACGCATCCACCTGATGCGTCTTGGGTTCCTCATCGGCGGAAATCAGGATAATCTGATCTTCCATGATGGCCGGTATACGAGCCATCAGGGGGGTTCCCGCAAAAACATCATCAACGAGAAATATCACAGGAGCATCTGTATTCCTTCGACGCGGGAGCAGAATTTCATGGAGCTGGTCAAAGCTTCCCGCTCCAAAAATGACCCGCGGCACCATGGGGAAATTCCGGTATTTGCTACCCTTCATAGCTGCCTCTGTGTTTGTCGAATCTTTAAGTTTCATAGCTTCAGTTTAAGTACCCTATAAGTTCCCTCAGGCTGGACAGGGTCAAATGCCGGTTTTCATGCTGTTCCGGGTGAACTTCCTCATGGGCCCAGGTGGTGTGAAAGGGCACATGAACCGCCCGGGCTCCTATATTGAGAATGGGCAGGATATCCGACTTCAGGGAATTACCCACCATCAGA
>SBFL01000007.1 GCA_006227965.1 Bacteroidota bacterium
GTTCGGTTAAAAAATTCAGTCCGTTCTCGTGGCAAAGATCTGCGAGATAACCGTAATAATTCTCTGTGAAAAGATCGGAAATCGTAATGCGAAAATCCCAGAGAAAACGCTCTGTTGTGGCGGGATCCTCGATTAAACGGCCGGTCAGGGCAAGCAGGTAAGGGGTAGGATCGTACCCACGGCGTTTCTCAAACTCCTCCTTCATGCGGGGTGTCCAGTGATGCAGTCCCGCTTCATAACTATCCAGATGTATGATATGAAAGGATTTGCCCACCCGGGGACCCAGATGGTCCAGAACCGGCTGAATGCCTTCGCGCCAGTGCAGGTCAAGCGTTTCACGGCGCAGCTTGTCGATTTCCAGGCCGCGTCCGGATTCGGCAGCCGGATGATTGGTATTACCCTTTGCCGTGCAGCCCAGGCGCAGGATCTTCCAAAAGCCGGGGGGAGCATCCCATACCAGGACACCCTCTTCATTTACAAACTGGCTGAGTTCAAAAATGGCATCGGCATCTATGGCTGAGCCTTCGGGGACCGGGCTCAGATCCGGTTGCCTTCCGGCCCGACCGCCCCGCTGACCTGTTTTAGGCTCCCACTGATGAACCCTGTAACCATTGTCCATAGTCCGCGGGAAGGCGTACACGGCAATATCCTGGTAATAGCCTTCGAAAACCTCCGGATGAGGCAACTTCTGAACCACGCGCCCGTCTGTCCAGAGGTCCATTTCAGCAGAAACCAGTTGCAGCATCCCGTCTTCAGGTCTTATCCACGGTCCGCCGGTGGTGGCCCAGCCCGCACAATTGTGCAGTCCCATTTCCATACCCAGGCGTTCGGCTTCACGTGCAGTGTGTTCAATTAGATCCAGCCACTCTTCGCTCAGGTAATCTACCGGGCCTGCAGGAATATTGGTGCCATGAGAACCAGCCACATTAAATATCAGCACACCCCCGATCCCAACACGCGCCATGGCTTCCAGGTCGGCAGTGATCCCTTCCCTGGTCACATTGCCGTTCATCCATATCCAGAAGGTATGCGGCCGGGCATCAGGTGGTGGATTTAAGAAACCGGATTCAAGCTTTGAATGATACTGCTCTTTTTCTTTTACTCCAGGATTTACAGAAAGAAACACAATTGAAACCAACATCAGCAGCATTTTCTTCAATGCTGCATCTCTCCTATCATTATCGATCATAAAAAGCGCCATATAAGCATCACTAGTTGTTGCTACACTATTCGAGGACAAAACTGGCCGGAGCATATGCCCCGATCGCAAAGCTTAGTTTAGCATCCCTGATTTGTATGCTTTTCCCAATCTTCTCCCCACGCAGGTTAACGGGAATTGCCCTGGTTAATTCATTTCCTTCGGGCAGCTCAAGGGTAATTTCCCCGGAAACCCCAGTCTGCTCCCAAAGGCGCAGCAGCGTCCCTTCGCCATCTGGATTTGCTCCAAATGCAGTAAGCAATACTCCCGGTCGTGAAATGCTTATCCCTGTCTGCTGTACCGGCAATCTACCTCCTGGGGCATGTACACTAACCGAATGAACAGGATAACGCATTTCAAGCGATGGTGTAATCAATGCAGTAGCTGCATCATATTTGTCGAAGGACCAGATACGGAAACGGTAGGTCCATTTCCCTTCATTCCAGAAACGCCAGTTAGTAGTCCACTGATTGTTAAACAGGTTAAACCACACCGAAGGTTTCTCCGGAATATAGGTCTTGTCAAACTTCCAGATCCCCGGCACCCCCAGGCTAACCAGGGGCGCTTCCGGAGCACATACACCAACACCCTGGCCTTCCTTATCAAACAATGCCACACCCGTTCCAACGGCATACATGTAGCGGTGAGCCCCGGGGATAATGTCCTTGACAGGATCCATGATGAAACCGTGCCTGCCGACACGAAACTGAGGTTCATCGACCTTAAAAGGCAGGCATATCCAACCCGCTTCCGGCCATATATCCGCGGGTTTCTGGATGGTCAGTTCAAGATCCACGTAGGCAGCATCATCATACAGGTGTACACGGGTCGTCACCGGGTAGTCAATCCCCCCCTCACTGACGGCCGCCTCCATCACAAAAGTTGTGGTATTTCCACATCTTGATCTTCGAAGCGTGGAATTACCGGCTGTCATTTCCCTGTAAGGCACTTCCGAAGCCGGGGGCATGTTGGGTTTACCCATCACCGCATATGCCCAATAGAACTCCTCCCAGCCTTCTTCGTTCTTCTCACCACGTATATAGGATTCACAATATCCGGCCACTTCATGGGCACTGAATTTCTCGTGCACGTACTGCCCGAATCCATATTGTTCATCGCTGTGAACCAGTTCCCGGCCGCTGCGTTTATCGATCAGCGAGGCAATGGCACTCCGTGATGGATCAAAAACGATTATAAAGTGGTCATTCTCGAAAGTATCTCCCGCCTTTAACCGTCCGGTCGAGGAAACAGGCTCCATATGCAATGCCTTGTACCCCCCGGCAGGAATATCCTTTACCAGTGAACCATTAATAATGGCATCCCGTTTCCAGGGAAGCGGGTTGAAAACCAGGGTACGGAAACCGTTTAAATCCACAGCACCGGCAAGGGC
>SBFL01000131.1 GCA_006227965.1 Bacteroidota bacterium
TAGGGGTTCTCAAGGCAATAGACCAGGTGCTCCGCGTCGATGACAGGATCTATGAGGGCGAGTCTTTTTTTATTTCCCAGCTTTCCAAAGTAGTGGATTTCGACCGGGAACTTTTTGAGAAAGCCAGGGAACTGAAGCTTGACGAAGCGGTTGACATACTCAGGGACATGCCAAGCTACAAGAAAGAGGCCCTTGCGGTCATGCTTAACGAAGCGGCCAATGCAGATGGAAAAGTTCAGGAGGAAGAGCTGAGGACAATCCATGACATATTTTCCAGAGCAGGAGTGGATTTTGAGGAATTCTAGGCCTTCAGAACAAAGTTCCTTGTGTTGGGGATTTGTTCCGGGATTTAATGGAAAGTCCCGGCATGCTAACTTTTAATCTTGTGTAAGGTGAAATATAATCTGGCTGAAAAACTTGGTGTCCTCAAGGCAATCGACCAGGTAATCCGGGCAGATGACCGGATTTACGAGGGAGAGGCTATTTTCATCTCCCAATTAGCCACGGTCGTTCATTTCGATGCAGACCTTTTTAAAAAGGCACGGGAAATCGAAATGGACGAGGCAATGGCCATCCTGAAAGCCATGCCGGAGGAAAAGAAAGAAGCCCTGGCCCGCATGCTCAATGAGGCAGCCAATGCCGATGGACGTGTAGGGGATGAAGAACTTCGGGCCATATACCGGATATTCACCCGGATCGGCATCAATATTGACGATGTCTGAAAGAACCCGGACGTTGGAAGTGGCAGCCCGCTGAAGGTCTTGAAGTACCGCAACGTTATCCCGGCATACTAAATTATACCACATGCAAATACATTATCTGGGGCAACAGAATTCCATTTTAAACCAGTTCATCTCGGAACTGCGGGATGTGGAGATCCAAAAGGATCCTATGAGGTTCCGTCGCAATATTGAAAGGGTTGGGGAGATTTTGTGCTATGAGATGAGCAGAACCCTTGAGTATAAAACAAGAACCGTGCAGACTCCCCTTGGAACCACCACCATGTCTGTTCCGGTGACCCCCCTGGTGCTGTGTTCCGTGCTGCGGGCAGGCCTGCCCCTGCACCAGGGACTCCTGAATTATTTTGACAGGGCTGAAAACGCCTTTATCTCAGCTTACAGGCACCATCCTGGCGGAGGGGATGCTTTTGAGGTAATTGTTAAGTATTTCGCCGCCCCCGCCCTGGATGGCAAGACCCTGGTGCTTACAGATCCGATGCTTGCCACGGGGAAAACCCTTGAAAATGTACTGGCGGCTTTAAAGGCTCACGGGGAGCCGTCCCAGATCCATATTCTTTCGGTGATCGGGTCAAAGAGGGGGATAGCTCATGTGAAATCTGTATTTCCTGATTCCACACATCTCTGGATTGCCACCGTAGACGATACCCTGAGCGCCCAGGGGTATATCATTCCCGGATTGGGTGATGCCGGAGATCTGGCCTTCGGCATGAAGCTATAGGGCCCCTATTCTTCGCTGAATTTATGTTCCAGGAGCCATTCAAATTTGAGGATTTCGAGGGCCTTTTTATGGGTGGCCTCCAAAACAACCGGCGGCGCTATTCCCTGTAGATAGGCCTCTTTCCAGCGCGAGGCGCAAAGGCACCACTGGTCTCCGGGTTTCAGGCCCGGAAAATTAAAATAGGGCAGGGGGGTGCTCAGGTCATTGCCTCTGGAACGCGTAAAACTGAGGAAATCCTCCGTCATGATGGCGCAGACTACATGCGATCCCGAATCCCCAGGTCCTGTCCGGCAATACCCATCACGGTAAAATCCTGTGAGAGGTTCAAAACAGCAGGCTTTCAATGGTCTGTCCAATACGTTTTTGGGAGAATCCATAGGTTGGCCTAAAGATACAGGTAACCTGATTCAAGTAAAAGGCAGGGATCAGATATCTCAGACATTTTTCGTACCTTTTGAAAAACAACTACCGTGGAAGATCTTGTCACATTATCGAAACTGATCATTTTTGCCGGGATAGTCAACGTATGGTTTTTCCGGGTCAATAAGGGCACTCAATGGCGTGGTGGAGAAGCTGAGAGCATGCAGGAGGAGTTTGAGGTATACGGACTTTCCAAGGCTATGATGTTCATTGTAGGGACTCTGAAGGTACTGGCTGCGCTGGTCCTGTTGGTTTCCATTTGGTATCCGTTTCTCGCCATTCCTGCCTCAGCGGCAATAGGATTTCTGATGATCGGGGCCGTCTGGATGCATATGAGAGTACGCGACCCCCTTAAAAAGAGCCTTCCGGCTGCCATCCTGTTTCTTCTGTCTGCCTTTATCTGGCTCAACAGCACGGGGATGATATAATAAAATACCCCCTTTAAGAATACTTTGTTCTTCCGGATGGAATCCCATGCCTGCTCCGAAATACCTGTGCTTACACCGGAGTTGTAAACACGTTCCCCAACTTCAATTTCCTCAATATCAAGCTTCGCCCCTGCTGCTTTGAGGATGCCTAAAGTGGCCTCCATGATCTCAGGACCTATACCATCCCCGTAGGAAATGGTAACCGCTGTTTTAATGTCTCTTTGGACCTTGATGCCGGCCCCAGGATGCTCTTTGAATTGAATGTCTGTCTGCATACG
>SBFL01000045.1 GCA_006227965.1 Bacteroidota bacterium
GGTCCACCCGGATCCGTCCCTTGAGGATCTGATGCCTGCCCCACCTTCCTTTTTCAATTCGGATCTTCTCCTCCGGCCATTCGCGTACGAGTTTTTCCGCTTCCTTTTTCTTTTTGGCCTCTATGAGCTCGGCAATGTCCGCCTCGCTGAGATCCTCAAAATCGTATTTTTTGGCTACATTGATGAACACGCCGTCCCACTTTATGAAAGGCCCAAACCGTCCTTTGCCCTTGGTGACCTCTTTTCCTTCATAATGACCGATGGGCGCATCCGCCTTTTCCTTGGCCTGTATCAGTTCAGCAGCCCGTTGGAGGTCAACTTCGAAGAGGCTCTCATCCGAGTCCAGGGAAACGAATTTCTTCCCGTAACGGATGTAGGGCCCGTAACGTCCGACATTTGCCTCTACTTCCAGGCCTTTGTAGGTCCCTAACTTCCGCGGGAGCTTAAAAAGGTCCATGGCTTCCTCAAAGGTGATTGTGCTGATGGATTGGTGCGGCAATAAACTTGCGAACATGGGTTTTTCCTCCTCCTCCACCGTCCCGATCTGAATCATGGGTCCAAACCTTCCCAGCCGTGCGGCAACCTGCCTCCCGGAATCGGGATCCTTGCCAAGGATACGCTCCCCGCTCGCTCTTTCCGCATGTTCCTCTACATCGGCCACATTCGGGTGGAAATCCCTGTAAAACTGGGAAAGCACATCCTGCCAGTCCTCGTCCCCCGCTGCAATATTGTCAAAATCTTTCTCAACTTTGGCGGTGAAGTTATAATCCAGGATGTTTGCAAAGTTGCTCACCAGGAAATCGTTTACGATCATCCCGATGTCGGTGGGAACCAGTTTTCCCTTGTCCGACCCTACCGTCTCACTCAGGGTTTTTTCAGCAATTTTGCCCCCCTCGAGTACCATCTGGGTATATTCCCTTGGGGATCCATCAATACTGCCTTTTTCAACATAGCCGCGGTTCTGTATGGTTGAAATGGTGGGCGCATAGGTCGAGGGTCTTCCAATTCCCAGCTCTTCCAGTTTTTTTACCAGGGAAGCTTCCGTATAGCGGTATGGGGGTCGGGTAAACCGCTGGGTGGCGGTTATATGATTTACTTCCAGTTTTTCTCCCGTGCTCAGTGCCGGCAGCATGCCATCCTGTTCTTCCAGGTCCTCCTCGTCCTTACCTTCCATGTAGACCTTCAGGAAACCGTCAAATTTAATGACCTCCCCTTTGGCGATAAACTGTTCCCCGTTCCTGCTGTTGCTTATGGTCACCTCAGTCCGCTCTAATTGGGCATCGCTCATCTGGGATGCCAGGGTGCGCTTCCAGATAAGTTCATAGAGGCGTGCCTGGTCCCGTTCCAGATTTGGACGCTGCAGGTTCATGTCTGTGGGGCGAATGGCCTCGTGGGCTTCCTGGGCTCCCTTGGATTTGGAACTGTATTGCCTGACCTTGCTGTAGGAATCCCCATAGTTCTCGAGTATGGCTGCTTTGGCCGCCTGAATGGCTTCCCCTGACAGATTCACACTATCGGTACGCATATACGTAATAAGCCCGGCCTCATAAAGGCGCTGGGCCACCTGCATGGTCCGCGACACGTTGAAAAACAATTTACGGGATGCCTCCTGTTGGAGGGTGGATGTCGTAAAGGGGGCTGCCGGGGATTTTTTGGCGGGTTTGCGATCCAGGTGGGTCACCTGGAATTCAGCAGTTTTAAGCTCCTCCAGGAACTCCCTGGCCTCCGCCTGGGTTTTAAAGTTTTGCGAAAGTCTGGCGGTGAAGACATTCCCGTCTGAAGTCAGGAATTCTGCCGCGATCCGAAAGCTACCCTCCGGATCAAAGGCCTCAATTTCCCGTTCACGTTCCACGATCAGCCGCACGGCTACCGACTGCACCCTGCCTGCTGAAAGTCCCGGTTTGATCTTTTTCCAAAGTACCGGAGAGAGCTCATAGCCCACCAACCTGTCCAGGATTCTCCTGGCCTGTTGGGCATTTACCAGATTGTAATCAATGCTCCGGGGATTTTCGATCGCCTTTTGAATGGCGGATTTAGTGATGGAATTAAAAACGATCCGACGGGTTTTGCCGCGATCCAGTTTAAGGGTTTCGGCAAGGTGCCAGGAAATCGCTTCCCCCTCCCGGTCTTCATCGCTGGCCAACCAGATGGTTTCTGCTTTCGAAGCAAGATCCCTCAATTTTTTGACCAGGGACTTCTTTTCCGTGTCCACCACGTACTTCGGGGTGAAATCATTGTCTACATCCACCCCCAGCTCCCGGGAAGGCAGATCGGCGATATGGCCAAAACTGGAGGTGACCTTAAAGTCCTTCCCCAGGAATTTTTCAATGGTTTTCGCCTTTGCAGGCGACTCTACGATAACCAGGTTTTTGGCCATGAAACAGAATTTTGGTTAACAAAAGTAGAGCAATTTTCTGATTTGCCAACTTAAAGGTTTTTCTTCCCAGGCCCTGTAAACGAAGAATCCACTGGTCGCTGGCACAATATCCATTCCTTTACGAAGCGGGAAGAAAAAGCCAAAATTATGCGTAAATTAATCCCTTAAAAAGCCAACCGATGAAACACTCTTATTTCCTTTTTCCCCTGTTCCTCTTATTGTTCTTGGTCGAAACAGGGCAGGCCCAGCGAAAGAAGGCAGTGCAGACGCCGCAATTTGAGGAATCCCATTACAACTCCATTCAATGGCGCCTCGTGGGGCCTTTCCGTGGCGGACGTTCCGGCACGGTGACCGGGGTGGTGGGGAACCCCAACCTCTACTATATGGGGACTGCAGGTGGCGGCGTATGGAAATCGGAGGATTCAGGCAACACATGGGAATGTATCTCCGACGGATATTACGGCGGTTCCATAGGAGCTGTTGCCGTTTCTGAATCCGACCCAAATGTCATCTATGTGGGAGAAGGGGAACAAACCCTGAGGGGTAATGTCTCTTCGGGAAACGGTTTATGGAAAAGTACGGATGCGGGTAAATCCTGGGAATTCATCGGACTGGAGGGGTCCGAACACATCGCCCGGATAAGGATCCATCCCCAAAACCCGGACATCGTTTACGTGGCTGCTATTGGCAACCTCTGGATTCCCAATCAGACCCGGGGGGTCTACCGCTCAACCGATGGCGGCAAAACCTGGGAACGGGTCCTGTATGTCAGTGACAAAGCCGGGGCCGGGGATCTGATCATGGACCCCAACAATCCCCGTATCCTTTATGCCTCCACCTGGGAGATGAAACGAAACGGATACCGGATGGACAGCGGCGGACCGGACAGCAGGATGTTCAAAAGCACAGACGGGGGAGACCACTGGACGGACATATCTGATGCCCCGGGCCTGCCTGGTTTTCCATGGGGTATTGTGGGGATTGCTGTTTCCCCTTTGAATTCCAACAGAATATGGGCCATCATTGAAGCCTCGGAAGGGGGCGTCTACCGGTCCGAGGATGGGGGCGGAACCTGGAAACGCATCAACCAGAACCGAGCCCTGAGGCAGCGGGCCTGGTACTACAGCCGCATATACGCAGACCCTCAGAATGCAGATAAGGTATATGTTATGAATGTCAGCTATGGGGTTTCCACGGATGGGGGCAAAACCTTTGAGCTGAAAAACGCCCCTCACGGAGACCACCACGACCTGTGGATAGACCCGGAAAACAATCAGCGGATGATCATTGCAGACGATGGAGGGGCCCAGGTATCCAATGACGGGGGCGAGAATTGGACAACCTACCACAACCAGCCCACCGCCCAGTTCTACCGGGTCACAACGGACAACCATTTTCCCTACAGGATCTACGGGGCCCAGCAGGATAATTCAACCGTTCGAATCCTCCATCGAACCAGTGGGAACTCCATCGGCGAAAGGGACTGGGAACCCACGGCGGGGGGGGAGAGTGCCCACCTGGCCCCGGATCCCAAAAACAGTGATGTCGTTTACGGGGGGACTTACAAAGGTTACATGATGCGGACCGACCATTCGGTAGACCAGACCCGTTCGGTCAATGTATGGCCGGACAACCCGGCCGGTTCAGGAGCAGAGGTAATGAAATACCGGTTTAACTGGAATTTCCCAATCGGATTCAGCCTGCACGACCCCAACCGGTTATATGCAGGGTCGAATTTCCTGCATGTGACTGAGAACGGCGGGCAGTCCTGGGAGGTGATCTCCCCGGACCTGACCCGGGGACTTCCGGAAACCATCAGGTCATCCGGTGGCCCCATTACCCAGGACAACACGGGAGCTGAATTCTACTCTAACCTGTTCGCCATATCGGAATCTCCCCTTGAACAGGGGGTGATCTGGGTTGGGAGCGATGACGGGCTCATCCACCTCACCAGGGATAACGGCAGGACCTGGGAGAACGTAACCCCGAACGAAAATCTGTCCCCAAAGCTCAATATGATCAACTGTATCGACCCGAGCCCATTCAGAGAGGGAACTGCCTATGTTGCTGCCACCTCATATAAATTCGGGGACTACACGCCGTACCTGTATAAAACGACGGACTACGGAAAGTCATGGACCCTTATCACTCAGGGCATCAAGGCAAACCACTACACCAGGGCCATCCGGTCCGATAAGGTGCGTGAAGGGTTGTTATATGCCGGCACCGAATGGGGCATGTACCTCTCCTTCGACGATGGAAAAAACTGGCAGTCATTTCAGCTAAACCTCCCGGTTACCTCGATTCGCGACCTTCATGTCCGTGACAACGATTTAATCGCCGCCACCCATGGCAGGAGTTTCTGGATGATAGACGACCTGACCCCCCTGCACCAGCTCAGCGATGCAGTGTCCGGCAGCAGGTTCCATCTCTTTACACCCGATGACGCATACAGGCTGCAGCAATCCGGATGGGGGCGCCACAACATGAAGCTGGAGGGGGAAAACCATCCCAACGGCGCTATTATCAATTATTATGTGGAAAAGCTCGAGGATACCGATACCGTACTTCTGGATATTCTGGATGCCAGCGGCAATCCGGTACAGCAATTTTCCAACAAGGCCGTGGAAGACAAACACGACCCTTCTGCCATCCGGCCCCTGAAGGTGCGCAGCGGAGGGAACCATTTTATCTGGGACCTGCGGTATCCCGGCTTTACATCCTTTGAAGGCATGGTCCTGTATTCCTCCCCGAACCTCGGGCCAAAAGCAGTTCCCGGGACTTACCAGGTGCGTTTGACCTTCAATGGGGAATCCAGGTCAGCGTCCTTCAGGGTAGTAAAAGATCCGCGACTGCCAAATACGGAGGAAGATTACAGGGAACAGTTTGATTTCCTGATGGCTGTGCGAAATGAAGTCAGTAAGGCCAACGAAGCTATTGTAAAAATCCGCAGGCTCAACAAAGACCTCGATTATATCAAAGGGAAATCGGAAAGCTATCCGGAACTGCTCGGCCGCATCGAAACCCTTGAGTCCGGACTTTCGGAAATCGAAAACAATATTCACATGACCAAAAACCAAAGCCGTCAGGACCCGCTCAATTACGGGATCCGGATCAATAACCGCCTGGCTTTCCTTATGGCAGATTCCCAGAGAGGGGATTACCGGCCCACCGATCAGGCCAGGGAATTCTTCCGTGAAGTACGGGCAGAGCTGCAATCCGAGCTCCAGGCCCTGCAGGCAACAGTGCAAGGCGAACTGGGCGGAATAAACGAGATGGTCAAGGAGGCCGGGGTCCCCCTGCTCAGCTGGGAAGAGTAAACCCGGCTCCGGCGGCGGACCAAAAGGGCCCGGGATGCCCCTTTGAAAATTCCCGGTCTGTCAAATTGTCATAATGACATAAAGCCTTATCTTTGCAGCCCTTCCCGAAGGGAACGGAAGCAAACTATGGAGAAGATCATCAATGAAGAAATACAGGGAAGTACCCTGGAGCTTAAAGGCAGGATTAGCAATACCCGGAAGTTATATATAGAGAGCTACGGCTGTCAAATGAATTTTTCGGACAGTGAGATCGTGGCTTCCATCCTGACCGGGGCAGGCTACAACACTACCCAGCAGCTCGATGAGGCAGACCTCATCCTTGTCAACACCTGCTCCATCCGTGAAAAGGCGGAACTAACCGTGCGCAAAAGGCTCGAGAAGTTCAATGCCGTCAAAAAAACCAACCCGAACGTCAAGGTTGGGGTGCTCGGATGCATGGCGGAACGCCTCAAGTCCAAATTGCTCGAGGAAGAGCGCATTGTGGATATGGTTGTGGGGCCCGATGCCTACAAGGACCTGCCAAACCTGGTAAGGGACGTGGAAGATGGGCAACAGGCCGTAAATGTAATCCTCTCCCGGGAAGAAACTTACGGGGATGTCTCCCCTGTCCGTCTGGGCAGCAACGGAGTCACTGCCTTTGTATCCATCACCCGGGGATGTGACAACATGTGCACTTTCTGTGTGGTTCCATTCACCCGCGGGCGGGAGCGCAGCCGGGACCCCCAGTCCATTCTGAAGGAGGTAGACGAATTGTGGGATCAGGGATACCGCGAGGTAACCCTCCTCGGGCAGAATGTGGACAGCTATCTGTGGTACGGGGGCGGCCTGAAAAAGGATTTTGAAAAAGCGAGCCCCATGCAAAAGGCCACATCTGTCAGCTTCTCAGGGCTTCTGGATAAGGTGGCCCGGGCACAACCAGGGATGCGGATTCGTTTTTCCACCTCCAATCCGCAGGACATGTCTGAGGAAGTCATCCAGACCATGGCGCGGCATCCCAATATTTGCAATTACATCCACCTCCCGGTACAAAGCGGGAGCGACCGGATGCTCAAAGCGATGAACCGCCTGCATTCGCGGGAGGAGTATTTCAGGCTCATCGACACGATACGGGAGCATATACCTGAATGTGGGATCAGCCACGATATGATCACCGGCTTTCCCGGAGAAACCGAAGAAGACCATCAGCAGACCCTCTCCCTTATGGATTATGTGCAATATGACTTCGGTTTCATGTTTGCCTATTCGGAACGGCCCGGGACCCTGGCCGCCCGCAAACTGAAGGATAACGTCCCCGATAGCGTGAAGAAAAGGCGACTCAGGGAGGTCATCGAATTGCAGCAAAAGCACAGCCTGTACCGCAACCAGCAGCATATTGGAAAGGTGGAGGAAGTCCTGATTGAGGGCGACTCCAAAAAATCGGAAGCGCACTGGATGGGCAGGAATTCACAGAACACGGTGGTGGTCTTCCCCAAAGAGCATTACAAAAAAGGTGAGTTCGTGATGGTTAGGATCGAAAAGTGTACTTCCGCAA
>SBFL01000203.1 GCA_006227965.1 Bacteroidota bacterium
CACGGGATCTCGCTTATCTCGCAAATGGGGTTTGAGAGCTTCACTTTTCGTAAACTGGGGGCCCGGATAGGTTCCAATGAAAGCTCGGTTTACCGCTATTTTGAAAACAAACATAAGTTCCTGATCTATCTGACTTCCTGGTACTGGGGATGGAAGGAGTATCAGCTTGTGATGACCACCAACAGCATACAGGACAGGGCTGTGAAGCTGGAGAGGGCATTGGAGGTTTTAACGGAACCCGTTGAGGAGGATTCAGCCTTTTTGCACGTCGATGAGGTGGCCCTGTACCAGATCGTGATCAACGAATACTCGAAATCCTTTCTGACAAAGGAAGTAGACCTGGAAAACAAGGAGGGTTACTTTGAGATCTACAAGCGCATGGTCGGGAGGCTAGGGGAAATGATCCATGCTGTTCAGCCCGATTACCCCTATGCGGGAAGCCTGGCAAGCACCGTCATGGAAGGGTCCCTTCACCAGTACTTCCTGATGGAGCATTTCCCATCCCTTACCAATTGCACGGACGATCGTTCCCTGTTCGATTATTTCCGTCACCTGGTATTCTCCTCCCTAAACCTTGAAACTCATGGTTAAGAAAATGATGACAGCCTGGCAAAGGTTGCTGGGCATGCTCGCACTTGAGAAAAGGGATGTTTTCCAGGTATTTTACTACGCCATCTTTGCTGGGCTGGTCAACCTATCCCTTCCCTTGGGGATTCAGGCGATCATCAATCTCATTCAGGGCGCTCAGGTGACTACTTCCTGGATTGTACTTGTGGTGCTGGTCACTTTGGGGGTCGCTTTTGTGGGGGTTTTACAAGTGATGCAAATCCGGATCATTGAAAACCTGCAGCAAAAGATTTTTACCCGCGCTTCCTTTGAGTTTTCCTACCGGTTCCCGAAGATCAAAATGAAGGAGTTGGGGAGTTATTATCCCCCGGAGCTGGCAAACAGATTCTTTGATACCCTTACGATACAGAAATCGTTGGCCAAGATACTGGTGGATTTCCCGGCGGCCCTGCTGCAGATCATTTTCGGATTGCTTCTGCTATCCTTCTACCATCCCTTTTTCATCATCTACGGGTTTTTACTTGTCCTACTTATCTATGTGGTTTTTAAATACACCGCCCAGCGTGGACTGGAGACCAGCCTGGAGGAATCCAAGAACAAATATCGGGTGGCCCACTGGATTCAGGAGGTGGCCCGTTCTGTTGTCAGCTTCAAGCTTTCCGGGAAGACCACCCACGCTATCGACAAGAACGACGTCCTGGTGAGTTCTTATCTGGATGCCCGGGAAAGCCACTTTAAAATTCTGGTTATCCAGTTTATTCAGATGATCGGGTTCAAGGTGCTGGTTACGGCAGGTCTCCTCCTTATTGGCGGGCTGCTCGTTTTAAACCAGGAGATGAATATCGGGCAATTCGTTGCGGCAGAGATTATCATTCTGCTTGTGATCAGTTCCGTTGAGAAACTCATCCTCGGCCTGGAAACCTTTTACGACCTGCTGACCTCTCTTGAAAAACTGGGGCAGGTAGTGGATAAAGAACTGGAGCCGCTGGGGGGCGAGCTTCCTTTTTCCGGGGATGTCGGATTCAATGTCGAGCTTAAAGATGTAACCTACAATGTGCCCGGAAGGGAAAAAACGATCATAGACCATATAAGCCTGAAGGTAACCCCTTCCTGCACCATTTTGCTCAAGGGCCCTTCTGGTTCCGGGAAATCTACCCTGTTGCGCCTTATTGCAGGGATTCTTGAGCCGGACGGCGGACAAATTTTCGTCAATGATGTGTCCATCAAAGGGATAAATCTGAATTACTACCGTTCCCACCTGGGGAAATCCATGCCGGGGGAGTCGCCTTTTGAAGGGACGATCCTGGAAAATCTCACCTTTGGGGATAAGAGTATTCCGATGGACCGGATCTACTGGGTCCTGGAAAAGACCAGGCTCATGGATTTTGTCAAAGAACAGCCCCAGGGGCTGAATACGGTCCTTTACCCTGAGGGAAGGGAGATTCCCTACACCGTCGGGAAGAAGTTGGTCCTTGCGCGCAGTATCCTCCGAAAACCGAAGCTCCTGCTGATGAAAGACCCCCTGGACCACTTCAGGGAGGGAGAGGCCAATGAAGTGATGGATTTTCTAACCGACCCGGCCAATGGATGGGCCCTGATCGTGATCAGTGAAAATGAGCGGTGGGCATCTAAATGCGGTCGTGTGATCGAAATGGGAGAAGGTAAAATTGTAAAAGAGAGTTAGGATGCTGAATATCTCGCCGAACAAACTTAATGATAAGGTTGACCTTTCCCGCTTTACGGCGGCCCAAAAGGTTTTTCATAAAAGGCATTACAAGCACTTCAACCGCTTTTTGCTGGCCTTTGCCACCATCGGCATCATCGTGCTGTTCCTGCCCTGGACCCAGAATATCAGTGGAGAAGGCTATCTGACAACCCTGAATCCCGACCAGCGCCCACAGACGATTCAGTCTCCCATACCTGGCCGTATCGAAAAATGGTACGTACGGGAAGGGGATTATGTGGAGACCGGGGATACCATTCTATTCATGTCCGAGGTGAAGAATGAATATTTTGACCCGAAGCTTATAGAACGAACCGGGCAGCAAATTCAGGCAAAGAATATGGCCGTTTCCTCCTATCAGGAGAAAATGCGTGCACTGCAGTCCCAGATAGAGGCCCTTAAACGGGAGCGGGGGCTGAAACTGAAACAGGCCCGGAATAAACTTATGCAGGCCGGCCTGAAGGTTAAAAGCGACAGTATAGACCTTGAAGCCGCCCGCACCAATATCACCATTGCCGAGCGGCAGTTCAGCCGGACCACTCAGCTCCAGGAGGAGGGCCTTAAGGCGGTTACGGATGTGGAGGGCAAGCGGATGAAGCTGCAGGAGGCGCAGGCCAAACTGATTTCCCAGGAGAACAAGCTGCTGGCCAGCAGGAATGAGGTAATCAATGCGGAAATGGAAATTGGAAGGGTGGAGGCAGAATACACAGATAAGATTTCCAAGGCACAGAGCGAACTGTACACTGCCCAGTCCGCCCAGTTTGATTCCCAGGCCCAGGTCACAAAGCTTGAGAATGAATATGCGAATTATGAGATGAGGTCTCAGATGTATTATATCCGGGCCCCGCAGAACGGGTTTATCAACAAAGCCCTCCGGGTAGGGATCGGGGAGACCTTCAAGGAAGGGGACGAACTGATCAACATTATGCCTTCCAATTACGAAATGGCCGTGGAGACCTTTGTGTCACCCATAGACCTTCCGCTGATCCACCTTGGGGAAAAGGTGCGGATTCAATTCGATGGATGGCCTGCCATCATCTTTAGTGGCTGGCCGAATGTTTCTTACGGGACCTACGGAGGTGAGGTGGTTGCCATTGAGACCTTCATCAGCCCTAACGGGAAATACCGGATCCTGGTGGCGGCAGACCCCGAAGACCACGAGTGGCCTCAGGATCTGAGGGTGGGTTCCGGGGCCAATACCCTGGCGCTTCTGGAGGATGTGCCAATATGGTTTGAGCTCTGGAGGCAGCTCAATGGCTTCCCTCCGAATTACTACAGCCCAAATCAGGGAGTTGAAACTGCAAAAAAATAAGATGCGCACCCGGATTACATTCCTGCTTATCACCTGTATGGTGCCTTTACTCTCCGCCCAACAGGCAGATAGTCTGCAGTTGGGTTTCCGGGAGTACCTGGCCTATGTGAAGCAATTCCACCCTGTGGCCAAACAGGCCAATCTGGTGATCGGGGCTGCCGAGGCCAATCTGCTGCAATCCCGCGGCGGGTTTGACCCAAAGCTGGAGGTCGACTACGACCGTAAGGAATTCAGGGGAACCGAGTATTATGACCGCCTGAATGCCGCATTTAAGATTCCCACCTGGTATGGGATTGAACTCAAAGGGCAGTTTGAACAGAACGAGGGAGACTTTCTGAATCCTTCTGAAATAGTGCCCGAGGATGGTCTCTTCAGTGCGGGAGTATCGGTTTCTGTGGCCCGCAACCTATGGATCAACGAGCGAATGGCTACCCTGAAAAGGGCGAAACTCTTTGCCCGACAAAGCGAGGCTGAGCGTGACCTTTTGGTGAACCAGATCCTTTACGATGCATCCGCGGCTTATTTCAACTGGCTGCAGGCCTACAGGGACAGGCAGGTGTTTGCGCAATTCCTGGAAAATGCCCGGATCCGGTTTAAAGGAATCCGGAACAGAGCCCTGGCCGGCGATGTAGCTGCCATCGATACGCTGGAGGCTGGAATTGCCCTACAAAACAGAGCCCTGAGCCTGGAGCAGGCCGGGGTACGGCTGCGTAATGCCTCATTGGAACTGTCTAATTTCCTATGGCTGGATGACAATATCCCCATCGAACTGAAGGACAACGTAAGGCCCGAAATACAGCCTGCTGCAATGGTGGATCAAACCCTTGAAATAGCAGGGAAGTCTTTGGACAGTTTTGCAGTTGAGGTGCATCCCAAACTTCTGTCGCTGGACTACAAGATCCAGGGCCTGGAGGTGGACAAGAACCTGAAGGTAAACCAGCTGTTGCCCCAGATAGACCTGGAGTACAATTTCCTGACTGAAACGCCTGAACTTATAAATTCCTTCCAAACGGAACAGTATACGGGAGGGATTACCTTCCGTATGCCACTTTTCCTGAGGAAGGAGCGGGGGGCCCTAAAGATGGCGAGGTTTAAGTTGCGTGAGGCGGAATTCGAGCGGGACAATGCCCTGGTGAGTATCCGCAACAGAGTGAGGGCCATATACAACGAGCTGGATTCCTTTGGGCGGCAGAATGACTTGATAGATGGGATTGTGATGGATTACGACCGGCTTCTCAAAGCCGAAGAACGCAAATTCAGTTTCGGGGAAAGCTCCCTCTTCCTGATAAATTCAAGAGAGCTTTCCCTGATAGACGCGCGCCTTAAATCAAACGAAGTACAGAATAAGTACCTCATGGCCAAGGCAAAGTTGTTCCGCGCCCTCGCGATTAATCCTGAAATCATCCCCTAGGGAGGCCGGAAATTTATTTAAGTAAGGTATTTACAATCCTTACTACCAATGGTGTCGTTGTATTGATTGCTTGATATTGTCTTAGAACTAATCCAATGGTAGAAACGAATAGCCCTGTAAAGGAGGCCAAAGAAAGTATTCTGGTACAACGGGCACTGGGAAAAAGCTGGGATTATACCGGGTACCGGGAACTGGTCAGAGAACAGGTGGATGAGGGTCGTACTTCCGGACAGAATCAATCCGAAGCCTACGTCTATTACACCCTGCTCAATCATAATAGGATGCGGCGATGGGAAAAAAGAACGAAGATCCCCAAAAAACTTCAACAGGATTTATCCCAGTTTCAGGAATCCCGGATATGGCTGGTCCTGACGGAAACCTGGTGCGGGGATGCAGCACCCGTATTGCCTCTTATGGATGCATTCGCTTCCCATTCAGATTCCCTGGAGCTTCGTATTGCCTTGAGGGATGAGCACCCGGAACTTATGGACCGGTACCTTACCAACAAAGCCCGCTCCATCCCCAAGCTGCTGATGATCCGACCTTCGGATTACCGGGTAATGGCCAATTGGGGGCCTCGCCCCGGGGATGCGGCCCGCATGGTAGAGGAATATCGGGCGGAACACGGTAAACTGACCGAAGAACTCCGAGTTTCCCTTCAGAAATGGTACAACAAAGACAGGGGAGAAAGCCTTATCCGGGAACTATCCTGGTTACTTGCTTTGGAATAGATAGGTAATCGTTCCTTTTTGCAGGGTCCTTTCAGAGGTGCTGAACCGTGCTTTGCGGGCATAGGCAATGGCATTTTCCACCAGGCAGCCATTACTGGTCCCTGAACTACTCGCATTAAAGCCGGCATCCGTCACAAAGCCCCGGTCATCCACTTCGATGTTGATCACGACTTTGCCACCCTCTATACAGGTATAGATCGGAGGTGGTAATTCATAGGCATTCCGGTCCAGTAGGGAATAGCTTATGGATGTCTTCCGATCTTTCAGATTATTGGTGTATTCTTTCTTTTCGGCTTCTTTTTCCCCCAGGAATTCTTTTCTTTCTTCCCGCATCTGGGCCAATTGTCGAAGGGAACTGGCAAATTCATCGGAGGACATATCCTCGGCAGGTTCTGATGGTTTCATAGCCTCACGTTCTGCCATGAGCTCCTCCAGTGTCTTCAGGGGTTCCGGGTTGCCATAGCTCGGTTTTGCGGTTTCATTCATGGCCATATGGGATTTAATCGGATCGCTTTTGGCCAGCTGTTCCTGCTTTTCAATTTCCTCAAGCATGGCTTCAAGTTCCTCGTCGGCCAGACTCATTTCAATGACATATTCCTCTTCCATGCGGCTGCCGAGGTGGATGTTGAACATTGTCAACACCACGATGCTCATGGTGAAAAAGGTAATCAGAAACGCTAACTGGCTTCGGGTAAAACTCATAGACCTATAACCGTTTTTTTGCGTAAATATTTTGTTTTTGGACTTCCTTTTCCAAATTCGAAAGCCTAGATATCAAAGCCTGATTTCCGGAATAATTCCCTGAATTCATTCGGGCTCATCGCATTATTTACGTTGTAAGGGCCTGTTTTGGTTCTTTTCAGGGCGGACAGATGCGCACCGCAGCCCAATTCCCGGCCAAAATCATGAGCCAGAGACCGGATATAGGTTCCCTTGCTGCAGCGCACCCTGAAGTCCACCTCCGGCAGGGCAATTCGCGTAAGTTCAAATTCTGAAATCAGCACTTTACGGGTCGGTACTTCTACCACCTCACCCTCCCTGGCGTACTCATAGAGTCGTTTCCCATCTTTCTTGATGGCCGAAAACACAGGGGGTTTCTGAAGGATCTCCCCAAAGAATTTTCCGGCGGCCTCCCTAAGTCTGGCTTCGGTGAGATAATCAATGGGGTGGGTCTCGTTAACAGGGGTTTCCAGGTCATAGGAAGGGGTGGTGGCCCCCAGGCGGAAGGTGCCGGTATATTCCTTTTCCATGCCCTGAAGTTGAGGTATTTTTTTAGTGCTTTTTCCTGTGCAGATCAGCAGCAGGCCCGTAGCCAGTGGGTCCAGGGTCCCTGCATGTCCCACTTTTATCTTTTTAATTGAAAATGCCTTTTTAAGGGTCCATTTCACGGAATTCAGTGCCTGGAAAGAAGACCATTCGTAAGGTTTGTCTATGAGGAGAATTGGT
>SBFL01000365.1 GCA_006227965.1 Bacteroidota bacterium
CTTAATACCGTAATAGAATAAGAAATATTTAAAACGATTTTAAGTTTCCTGCTTATGTGGATAAGCTTCATATCCCTGGCTAACAAAAATACAATGACATGACATCAAAGTTAACTCGGATTCTGGCCATACTATTTATGGTATTGGGTATTAATCTCTCCTTTGCACAGGAAAAAACCGTCTCGGGAACGGTAGTGGATCAGTCCAATGTACCTTTGCCGGGGGTTTCCATAGTTGTGGTAGGGACCACCCGGGGAACCCAGACAGATTTTGACGGAAACTACAGCATTGTGGTTCGGGTGGGAGAAGTACTTCATTTTTCCTATATCGGACAGGCCGCCACGGATCGGACGGTGGGAGTATCAGATGTAATCAATGTCCAACTTGAGGAGGATACCCAGCAATTGGAGGAAGTTGTTCTTCAGGGGTACCGTACAGCCACCCAGGCGAAATCAAGCGTCGCATCACAAACCCTTTCTGCAGAGACCATCAAAAACCGGCCGAATGCGAGCGTTGTTCAAACCCTTTCCGGACAAGTGGCGGGCCTGGAGGTCAACACTACAAGTGGGCAACCCGGTGCGGCCCCCACGGTGCGGATCCGGGGGATCAACTCCATCAACGGAAACACCGCCCCGCTTTTTATCATTGACGGAACCCCGGTAGATGCAGATAATTTCCGCAGCATCAACCCCCAGGAAATTGCTTCCATAGATGTCCTTAAAGATGCTGCTGCCACAGCGGTTTACGGGAATCGCGGAGCAAATGGGGTTGTGGTGATAAGGACCAACCGGGGCAGCTTCAATACGCCCCTGCAGGTAAATTATACAGGCATCCTCAGTTATTCCACACTTCAGGACAACGACTACAACCTTATGAATTCCCAGCAGCAGCTTACCCTGGAGAATGAGCGCGGCCGGGGAGTGGGAGCAGGCCTGACACCTGAGGAAATTGCCGCAACTCCTACGTTTAACTGGGACGAATATTTTTTCCGGACAGGGCTTACCCAAAGCCACAACCTGAGCCTTCAGGGGGGGAGCGAGCGGTTCTCCCAATTTACCTCCCTTGGGTTTTTCGATCAGGAGGGTATTCTCAAAGCCTCTGACCTGAAACGTTTTAATGTCAGGACGAATCTGACGGGGAAGTCCGCCAACGAAAGGTTCGAATACGGTACCAACATATCGATTAATTACTCCGAGTCCAATGTCCCTGACCGCATAGGAGAGGAGGGTGTTAACAACAACCCTATCATCGGGGCTTATAATTCTGTACCCTATGTCACGCCGGAAGATTATACGAATGGGGCTGATCTGCTTTCACCCTTGCTGTTTTATAATACACCTCTCTTTCTTATGGACAAGCTACTCACCTTTACAAGGGAGATAGACGAGTTAAAGATCATTGGAAGTTTTAATGCTTCCTATGAGATAACCCCCGAACTGAAGGCAGCAATCACAATGGGGGCGGATTACCAGAGTGAATTCCTTACAGAGGCCCGTCCCCCGGAATCTTTTAATGCCCTGCTATTTGGAGACTTAGAAAACCCTACTTCCGGATTCCAGCAGCAGGCAAGCACACGCCAGTTCTCTTACAATCAGGTGACCTCTCTTACTTATGAGAACAGCTGGGAAAAACATTCCGTCGATGTTGGACTCTATACAGAGTATTTTAAAGCACACTTCCGGCAATTTGGGTATCGGGCAGAAGGTCTGAACCCCCTGACTTTTTATCCCGGGGATGGCTCAGGGCTGATCCCGGTGCAATACAATCAGGATGAAAGCGCCCTTTTGTTTGTCGATACAGCCAATGCAGAGATCTTAAATGCAGGCCTCTTCTCCTATTTCGCCCAGGCCGATTACGATTATGCCAGACGTTACGGTTTTACCGGTACGATTCGCCGGGATGCTTCCTACCGCTTCGCGGGCAGTAACAAATGGGCAACCTTTTACTCCCTGGCAGGCCGCTGGAATATCCATCATGAGTCTTTTATGGAGGAATCCGTCTTCGACCAGTTGAAACTTCGGATTTCCTATGGTACTGCCGGAAACCAGCGAATTTCAGGGGACAGTTATTTCTCGGCTCCCGACCTCACGAAAAACTTCTACGCTACCGGGCCTGGCTATGGAACGCAGAATTCGCTTTTCCTTGCCCAGGTTGGCAATACAACACTGCAGTGGGAAACCGTTGCGCAATTCGACGTCGGAGTCGATTTTGAGGTTTTTAACCGAAGCCTAAGGGGTTCCCTGGACTTTTACAGCAAGAAAACCAGTGATCTTTTCCAGCCTTCCCCTGTCTCGGCAATTAATGCGGTTACTTTTTTAGATGCCAATGTCGGAGACCTGACGAATCAGGGAGTGGACCTTACCTTAAGCTGGGATGCAGTTCGCAGCAGTGAGCCAGGCGGTTTTAATCTAACCCTGAACGGAGTCGCGAATTTCAATGAGACTGAGGTGAGTAACATCCCCACGGAGAATGGGGAAAGGGGAAATATAGACGGAATTACAGGATCCCGGAACGGCGGGATTTTAAATGAGTATTACCTGTTGCGGTATGCCGGGGTAAA
>SBFL01000006.1 GCA_006227965.1 Bacteroidota bacterium
TAATAGGTTTTTTCTATTACCAGGTCGGGCCAGGTACTCAGATCCACGTAATCGATTACTTTTACCACCCCCCTGATTCTGGCACTCCCCTCATCAAAATCCAGTGTGGTCAATTTTTCCAGATTCCCCAGGTCCATCTCCTGGTCCCGCTCCAGTTCCACCTCAACTACCTTTTCCCTGTCCAGATCCAGGACCGATGCCGAGTCTTCTGAAATAAAATATACCCGGTAATTCCCCGGGTAGAGGTATTTAAACCTGAACTGTCCCCTGTCGTTGGTCCTTACCCTTGCACCCAGTTCCTCCCTGTTGCCAAATACAATAAAGACATCCTCATCCACTGCCGCCTGTTCATGGATGAGGAGGGAGTAATCATCGTTGAAAAATTGCTCTGTTATGGTCCCTTCAATGGATCCGGTCCCACCCAGGCCCTCACTTTTCTCACAGGACAGGGGAAACAATATAGACAGAAGGGACAGAACAAGCACAAGTGTCCCGGAAAGCCTGTCTTTCCTGCAGCCTGGGTTAATCATAAACTATCCTTTAATCTGTGGATTCAAATATAGTAAAATCTATACGCGAATTTCCGGCCTGTAACATATGTTACCGGTTTTACGGAGAAACTGTCTGCATATTTGTAACAGGAATCAAAAAACCTCAGACTTATGATACGAGAAATGGTTAAGATTGACGAAGATCTGTGTGACGGTTGCGGTGCATGCATTCCCAGCTGTCATGAGGGTGCCCTGCAAATGATCGATGGGAAGGCCAGACTGATCAGCGACCTGATGTGTGACGGATTGGGTGCCTGCCTCGGGCATTGTCCCCAGGGCGCCATCACCATCGAAAAACGTGAAGCGGAGCCTTATAATGAAACCAGGGTGATGGAGCTTATGGTCGATAAGGGCGAGAATACCGTTGTGGCCCATCTGCAGCACCTGAAGGAACATCATGAAATGGAATATCTTAGGGAGGGTGTCCAATACCTCAAGGATCACAGGAGTGAGCTGGACTTCAGTGTGGAGGATGTTATGAGCAGGGTTCATCATGCCAGGGTGGAGGAAGAACAGCTGGCCTGCGGGTGTGCAGGATCCGAAGCAAGAAGTTTTGCTCCCCAGTCCGCTGCCGGTGGGTCCGTACCGGCTGCAGGAGCCTTTACCATGGCACATTCTGTGGCTGCCACGCAGCCTTCCGGGCAGCCTTCGGATCAGCCTTCGGATCAGCCTTCGGAACTCCGGCAGTGGCCCGTTCAGATGCACCTGATCAATCCCGGGGCTTCCTACTTCAGGGAAACCGACCTGGTGCTGGCGGCCGACTGTGTAGCCTTTTCCCTGGGTAACTTCCATTCCAGGTGGCTTAAAGGAAAAACCCTGGCCATTGCCTGTCCGAAACTGGATACGGGAATGGAAAGTTATGTGGAAAAGATAAGGGCTTTGATAGACGGGGCAAAAATCAATACCTTAACGGTGATGATGATGCAGGTCCCGTGTTGCGGCGGTTTGCTGCAGATGGTCAGGATGGCCGCCGGACAAACTGAAAGAAAAGTGCCGATCAAAAAGGTAATTGTGGGGGTGGAAGGAGAAATCCTCAGTGAAGAGTGGGTTTAAATACTTACTATGTACCTGGAGTTGCTTGAAATTAAAACGAAGGAAGCAAAATGAGTATCCGCTCTCCCCTGCGGCTCCCCCTTGCGGTGTTTCTTTTAATCCTGGGCCTTCTTATACCTGTCCAGCTAAAAGTGGAAAATCCCATGCTGCTACTGGAACGATTTATTCCAGGGGGCGGCTGGTTCGAGATCGCACTGATCGGCCTGTACGGTGCTATCGTGGCCTTTCATATGCAGGACCCGGCAAAGGTGCAGATCTGGAGAAGGTATACCTGGCTGGCCTTTTCGGTGGTATTCTTTTCCCAATTGATCCTGGGTTTAGCCGGATTTGAAAAGTTCCTGATGACCGGGAAGCTGCACCTGCCCATTCCCATGATGATCCTTGCCGGTCCCATTTACAGGGGACATCTTTCGGTGATGACCATCCTGTTTGTAAGTACGCTGATCCTATCCGGGCCTGCCTGGTGCAGCCACCTCTGTTATTTTGGTGCCATTGACTCCATCAGCGCCAGGGGAAAGACCCTGAGGACCCCCATCCGGAACCTTTGGGCCCTGAAATCCACCGTTCTCCTGCTGGTAATCGCTGCAGCCATTGTTTTACGTTGGATGAATGTGCCTGCTTTGACCTCCACATTTCTGGCATTAGGTTTCGGGATTATTGGCCTGGGCCTGATCCTGCTAATTTCCAGAAAGGAGGGCCGGATGGTACACTGTACGGCTTACTGTCCCATCGGCACCATAGTGAACCTGGGCCGCTATGTGAATCCCATGCGTCTAAGCATAGATCGGCAAAGCTGTACCGAATGTATGGCCTGCACAACAAAATGTAAATATGATGCACTGAATGCAAAGGACATAGCCGCAAGGAAACCCGGAATTACCTGCACCCTTTGCGGCGATTGTCTATCTTCCTGCCATGCAGGTTCCATTCACTACCGTTTTCCCGGA
>SBFL01000177.1 GCA_006227965.1 Bacteroidota bacterium
TCATCTCGGCATTGCCGTTTCCTTTAACATCTACGCCGTTTCCTGTCAGAATGATCTTGTGGTTTTCGGCATCGATCTCCTTGTAGTGGATGTCGGCATCGTACTTCGCGCCGATGGGCCCGAATTTCATTCCGACCTTTCCCTTATAGTGGTTTTCCCCTACCTGTTCGTCTATGGAGACCCCGGGGACACAGTCCATAACCTTGTTGGGGTCAATCAGGTGTTCCCACACCAGTTCCGTGCCCTGAGGGACCTCAAACGACTTTTCCAATTGTGCTTTCATATCATTTTTTTTTGAGGGTGGGGCTTCCGGACCCATACGCGCCCGGAAGCTCATTTCCCCGTGTGTGAAATCAAGAATGTTCCTGTATGGCCTCCCAAACCTTGGCAGGGGTGATCGGGATGTCCAAATGTTCGATCCCCAGTGGGGTCAGTGCGTCGATAATCGCATTTGCAATGGCTGGTGGGGCCCCAACGGTCGGCGATTCAGCAACTCCCTTGGCCCCCAGCGGGTGGTGCGGGGAGGGCGTAATGGTATGACCGGTTTCCCAGTGCGGGGATTCGACGGCTGTCGGTACGAGGTAATCCATCAAGGTTCCGTTCAGAACGTTTCCTTCATCATCGTATTCGATGGCCTCATACATAGCCGGGGCAATTCCCTGGGTAAGCCCGCCGTGAACCTGTCCCTCAACGATCATGGGGTTAATGATGTTCCCGCAATCATCGATGGCCACAAAGCGCTTCACGTCGATGGCACCGGTTTCCTTGTCAACCTCGACCACGCAGATATACGCTCCGTTCGGGAAGGTAAGGTTGGGTGGGTCATAGTAATGGGTTGCCTCGAACCCGGGTTCCATTCCCGGTGGTATATTGGTATAGGCCGCAAAGACTACTTCCTGAATGGTTTTTGACTTCTCAGGAGCACCTTTGACAAAATACTTGCCTACTTCCCACTCGATATCCTCTTCGCTGACCTCCAGGAGATAGGCGGCAATCTTCTTGCCTTTATCCCTCAGCTTTCTGGCGGCCACAGCGGCGGCGGCGCCTGCGGTTGGGGTACTCCGGCTCGCGTACGTGCCCAAACCGTATGGGGCGGTATCCGTATCCCCTTCTTCAATCTCGATATCTGTGTAAGGGATACCGAGTTCCTCTGCCAGGATCTGAGCATAGGTGGTTTCGTGTCCCTGTCCCTGGGATTTGGTCCCGAATCGGGCCAGGGCCTTTCCGGTCGGGTGTACGCGGATCTCGGCGCTGTCAAACATGGCAATTCCCAGAATATCGAAATCCTTGGAAGGTCCGGCCCCCACCACTTCGGTGAAGGTCGAGATGCCGATTCCCATCAGTTTACCCTGCTTCCGTTTTTCGGCCTGTTCCTTCTTGTAATCCTCATAGCCGACCATTTCCATCGCCTTTTTCAGCGTGGCTTCATAATCACCGCTATCATAGCTCCATCCAAGCGGGGAGGCGTACGGGAACTGTTCTTTTTTGATAAAATTCTCCAGACGCAGCATGGCCGGATCCTTTCCGAGTTTATGGGCCAGCTTGTCGACCATTCGCTCGATGGCATGTACGGCTTCGGTAACGCGGAAGGAGCAGCGGTAAGCAACCCCTCCGGGTGCCTTGTTCGTATAGACGGCGTCCAGTTCCGCAAATGCATGCTCATAATCATAGGAGCCTGTACAGATAGAGAACATCCCCGTCGGATATTTTGAAGGGTTGGCCGAGGAATCCGTATATCCGTGGTCCGCCAGTGTTTTAACCTTGAAGGCCTGGATTTTACCATTCTTGTCAGCGGCAAGGGTACAGTCCATGTGGTAGTCCCGGGCAAAACCGTTTACCAGGTTCTCGGACCGGTCTTCAATCCATTTTACAGGTTTCCCGATCAGGAAGGTCGCCGCAATGGCCACCACATAGGCAGGGTATACGGGCACTTTTCCTCCGAACCCACCTCCGATGTCCGGCGAGATAATACGGATCTTTTCCTCCGAAAGTCCCACATGACCAGCGACCAGGGCAACCACCGTGCGAATCGCATGGGGCGCCTGAGTAGTAAGATACACAACCATTTTTTCGGTATCCTTGTCATAAGAGGCCACACAACCGCAGGTCTCAATGGAAGCCACGTGAATCCTGGGCAGGTAGATCCGCTCGCTAACCACCACGTCAGCGTTGGCTATGACCTGATCGGTCTTCTGTCGGTCACCGCGCTCCCAGTGGTAGATATGATTGTCCTTTTGGCCTTCCTTGTCCGGGCGCAGCAAGGGCGCATCCTCGTCCAGGGCCTTGAAGGGATCCACGATCGCATCCATCGGCTCATAATCCACTTCAACGGCTTCTGCCCCATCGGCAGCAATATACCGGTCTGTGGCAATTACCGCACAAACTTCCTGTGCCTGGTGCATTACGGTATCCGTGGGCAATACCATTTGGGTATCCGAGAGGAGGGTGGGCATCCAGTGCAGGTTGTACTGGGCCAGGTCTTCCCCGGTAATGACGGCGAGCACGCCATCTATGGCCAGCGCCTTCTCCTTATTGATACTTTTGATCT
>SBFL01000082.1 GCA_006227965.1 Bacteroidota bacterium
GGGAGTGACATTACAGGGGCTTTTGCCTGCCTGTATTATCTTTGCACCCAATGATCCACGTAAAGACAGCCGAAGAAATTGAACTGATGCGCGAAAGCGCGCTCATTGTCTCCAAAACACTTGGGATGCTCGCCTCGGAAATAAAACCGGGCGTCACCGGACTGCACCTGGACCGGCTGGCAGAAGCTTTTATCAGGGACCACGGGGCGGAACCGGGGTTCCTCGGGATGTATGACTTCCCTAATACCCTGAATATCAGTCCCAATGCCCAGGTGGTACACGGCATCCCCTCAGATGAGCCTTTCGAGGAAGGAGATATTATCTCGGTGGATTGTGGCAGCCTGAAAAACGGATATTACGGAGACCACGCCTATACCTTCGAGGTAGGTGAAGTGGCGCCAGATACCCGAAAGTTGCTAAAAGTAACCAAGGAGTCCCTGTACATCGGGATCCGGGAATTCCGTCTGGGAAACCGCGTGGGAGATGTGGGGTATGCCATCCAAAACTATTGTGAAAGCCATGGATATGGCGTTGTCCGGGAACTGGTTGGCCATGGCATCGGCACCAAATTGCACGAGTCCCCGGAAATGCCGAACTACGGCAAGCGCGGCAGGGGTAAAAAGTTCGTCGAAGGCATGGTCGTGGCTATCGAACCTATGATAAATATGGGGACCAGACGGGTTCGACAGCTCAAGGACGGCTGGACCATCCTTACGGCAGACGGCAGGCCCAGCGCTCACTTCGAACACGATGTGGCTCTGGTGGATGGCAAACCCGAACTTTTGTCCACCTTTCAGTACATCTATGATGCCCTGGGGATTGAAAGTAATGAAGAATCGGAATTCCGAAGACATCCCATAACCTCCTGACCCCGAAAGGCAGCGTGAAACAATTATTTAAATGGATACTGAGAAGGGTTCCCCGGCCATTTTTGATCCGGATGAGTTATTTGGTCCGTCCGGTACTGGCCATGTGGCTCAAAGGAAACCGGTATACCGATCCCATTGACGGAAAGTCATTTAGGACCTTCCTCCCGTACGGCCACGAAGCTCCGAGAGAAAACGTCCTCTCCCCTTCCACCCTATCCCTGGAAAGGCACCGGCTTCTCTGGCTTTATCTGAAAGGGGAAACCAATTTTTTTTCCGAAAAACTGCGCGTGCTCCACTTTGCCCCGGAACAGGCATTCTACAAAAGATTCCGCAGGCTGGCGAACCTGGAATATACCACCACAGACCTGAATTCACCCCTGGCTGACGTCAGGGCGGACATCTGCAACCTTCCCTTTGAAAGTAACCAGTTTGATGTCATCCTGTGCAACCACGTCCTGGAACATATTCCGCAGGACCGCAAAGCCCTGTCTGAATTATACCGGGTTATGAAACCCGGGGGATGGGGTGTTTTTCAGGTACCCCAGGACCTTTCCAGGGAACAGACCTTTTCGGACCCCACAATCACCGATCCGGATCAAAGAAGGAAAATCTTTGGGCAGTATGACCACGTCCGGGTCTATGGCAGGGATTATTTTGATCTTCTCCGGGAGGCGGGGTTTCAGGTAAAGGCGGTGGATTATACCCTTAGACTGGAAGCAGCGCATGCAGACAGGTACCGGCTGGCACCCGGGGAATTGATCCCCCTGGTGGAAAAACCGGCAGCAACCTGATTCCTACCGGACGAGGTCTTTAAATCCCGGGGTCATGTACTCCAGGGTTTCTCCCCCGGATCCGAGGTAGATAATATACCCCTCCAGCTCGCGGCTATCCATTAGAAGTTTTTTGGACTCCTCCAGGTCCATGGCCATGAAGGCTGTTGCATAGGCATCTGCTTCCATGCAAGTCCTGGCCAATACGGAAGTGGCCAGAATATTGGAATTTTTGGTGAACCCGGTATGCGGATCTATGGTGTGCACAAACTTCTGCCCGGTGATCGAGTCGATCCGGAACTTTCTGTAGTTCCCTGAAGAAGCCATGGAACGGTCCGTAAAGCTTATGATCTTCTTTATTGTTCTTCCCTCGGTTGCCTGCGGATCATCGATGCCCACAACCCATGGACTGTCCTTGACCCGGTTTGTTCCTCCTGCCCGAAGCTCTCCCCCTACTTCCACAAGGTAATCCTGTACCCCCCTCCCCTCCAGCATGAGCGCCAGGCGGTCAATGGCATAGCCCTTGGCAATCGCATTGAAATCCAGGCGTACCCCCGGAACTTCCATTATAACGTGCCCGTCCGTCTCAAGCAGAACCTTTTCAAAGCCCACGTAACGAAGCAGGCTGTCCACCTGTGTACTGTCCATTTCCAGGGCCGTTCCCGGGCCGAACCCCCAGGCATCCACCAGGATTCCCACAGTAGGGTCAAAATACCCGTTCGTACGGGAGTAAACCTCGGCGGAAGCCTCAAAAACCTCCCGGAACATGGCATCGACCACCACGGATCCATCCCCCCGGTTGATACGGCTGATATCTGAATCCGGGATATAGGTGGAAAGTGAATGGTTGACCACACGGAAGACCGAATCAATGGCGGGTTGCAGGTCTGTGCTGTCCGGGGAA
>SBFL01000208.1 GCA_006227965.1 Bacteroidota bacterium
GAGTATCCCCATTGTTCTTCGGTTGCAGGGAAAATGACATTATCAGAGGAACTGGCGGTGATCTCCAATCTGGACCTGATGCTATCAATGGATAGCGGCAATGGCCACCTGGCGGCTATGTATGGAATCCCTGTCATTACAGTGTGGGGGGTTACACACCCTTATGCCGGGTTTGCCCCATTTCTGCAGCCGGAGAAAAATTCCATTACCGCTAACAGGGAACAGTTTCCCTTAATTCCAACCTCCGTCTATGGGAATAAGGTACCTGTAGGATACGGGGAGGTAATGCGCACAATTCCTCCTGAGCGGATTTACAGGGGCATACTGCAGGTATTGAACAAGAATTATTAACGCGCCGAATTTCAAGTTACAGCTCCCTGACAACTGCTCCCGGCCCCTGCTGTACAGCCATAACAATGCTGGGAAATCACGATCTCGCGTTCCTGCAGCAGGTCCTCGTGGAATTCGCGGATGTGCTTTATCCTACTTCCCACCTTCAGACCGAGCATCTGGTTGAAATCACAGTCATACAGCCACCCGTCCCAGCTTACTGAAACCGTGTTGGTGCACATTACATTCTTGACGGCCTCAGGATTGTAGGCATCCACCAGGGCAGTCATGTAATCCTCATAGTTCTCTGAGGCTATAAGGTAGTCCAGGAACCTGGCTATCGGCAGGTTCGTAATGGTAAACAGGTTGTGAAACTCGATGCCGAAATCTTCTTTGAGCGCTTTTTTGAAGTCGGCCTGCAGGGCAGCCTGATCGCCGGGAAGGAATGCACCTGAAGGATTATAGACCAAATCCAGCAGCAGCGGACTGCCTGGCATGCCGTACCCAACGCGGTTCAGTTCCCGCAATGCTTTGACAGACTGGTCAAAAACCCCGTCTCCCCGCTGTTTATCTGTTTTGCCCCTGGTGTAATGTGGCAATGAAGAAACGACATGGATCTTGTACCGCGCAAAAAACTCGGGCAGGTCATGGTATTTCTTGTTTGCCCGCATGATGGTTAGGTTGGAGCGTACTATGAAATCGGCAATACCGGCTTTTGAAGCTTCTTCTACAAACCAGCGGAAATCGGGATTCATTTCGGGGGCACCCCCGGTGAGGTCAAGGGTATGTGCCCCTGTAGTACGGATTACCTCAAGGCACTCTTGCATGGTTTCCCTGCTCATTATTTCCTTTCGGTCCGGCCCGGCATCCACGTGGCAGTGTTCGCAGACCTGATTGCACATATACCCCACATTTATCTGCAGGATTTCCAGTTTCCGGGGGCGCAGGGCCCCCTGGCCGGATTCGGCAATCTTATCGCGAAAGTAAGGGAGATCCCCAGCGGCAAAAAGCCCGCCGTTCAGGATTTCAAGTTGTTTATTGGTCTCAGCCAGCTCCTTTTGACGGGCCTTCAAAGATTTTGTAGCCATATTTTATAATCGTAAACACAGGATCGCTCCGGCTTCCTACATTGACAGTTTATTATACTTATTCATCATTTGCACGCCATGTACCAGGGTTGCGCCGCTTTCAATGGCCGCCCCTGCGTGCACGGCTTCCATCATTTCCTCTTTGGTGATCCCCCGCTGCAAACCGTCCTTGGTATAGGCGTCGATGCAATACGGGCATTTGACAACATGGGCCACAGCCAGCGCAATCAGGGATTTTTCCCGTGCGCTGAGGGCGCCCTCTTCAAACACTTTGCCGTAATAGTCGAAGAATTTCTTCCCGAGGTCTTCACTCCATTCGGTAATCTTGCCGAATTTCCTCAAATCGGCGGGGTTGTAATAATCGGATGCCATGTCTTTTTAGTTAAAGCGTTAGTTGATTTTAATCATGACAGCTTACAGGGCCCAAAGAAAAACCAATCGGTATGGATAGGATTGAAGGCCTTTTCAGGGGTTCCTGCAGGGCAGTTGCCAGGGTCATTGCTTCGGATTGCGCATGGGGCTTCCTATTGAAGTCCTTGATCAGGTCAGCCTGTAAAAATTGTGACCTGAGGATTGTATGAACAGGGGAATGCAATGCGTCTTAACAGGAAAGGGCGGGGGATCCTTTGTTAAAGCGGACAAAGGGATAAAAATCAAGCGGGAACCTTAAACTTTTTTGGAAACCGGCCCCAGGGTCCATGTGGAGAAGACCCGCAATAAGCCGATTGAGCTTTCCACGGATAAAACCTGTCTTTCCATGCCAGTTCCTGAAGTCGCCGGTAGTATCCAGATCCATTTTGCACTTCAGTACGGATACCTTCTCCAGCCCTTTCGACTGGATCCAGAAAATCATTTGCTTGAAAAGGCACTTCTGCCTCCACGGAAGGTCCAGGAACCCATCATATTCGAAATGGTCCCTGTGTAATCCGATCAGGTAAACCCCGCCATCGTCTGAGGGCCCCAAAACGGCCCCTTTATGGTCAAGAGCAAAAAAAGCCTCTCTCAGGACGGAGGGGCTGAGGTCCGGACTGTCATTCCCTATAACCACGAGGCTTTCAAAACCTTTGTCAAACAGCAATTTCAATGCCCCGGAGAGACGCTCTCCGAAAGAAGTT
>SBFL01000055.1 GCA_006227965.1 Bacteroidota bacterium
GGGGGTACGATGAGGTCTCCGGGGTGAATTTCAAGCTAACCCCCGGCGCCAATGAAGGCGCTGTCCGGGCTGCTATTCAGGAAGTTTTGGGGCCTGGTGTCCAGCTCAAAAACCGGAAAGAGCTCAACCAAACCCTCTACCGCATGCTCAATACGGAAAACCTGGCGACGTACCTGATTTTCACCCTTGTGCTTATCATTGCCCTGTTCAACGTGGTGGGGGCCATCATCATGATGATCCTGGACAAACAACAGCACTCCCGTACCCTCTATTCCCTTGGGCTTACCCTGAAGGAGCTTCGCAGGATCTATTTTGTTCAGGGGGTGCTGGTGACCAGTGCAGGGGGCGTCATCGGGATTCTGATCGGCTCCTTCCTGATCGTTTCCCAAAAGTACTTTGGGTGGCTGAAAGTCACCCCGTCGCTCGCCTACCCTGTTGAATATCGCCTTTTAAATGTCCTCCTTGTCCTGGCGACCATTGTAGTGCTCGGGGTTATCGCTGCCAGGATTGCCAGCAACCGCATCAATTATAAGCTCCTGAAAGCGAAGTAGGAGGTCAGGCGAACACGTAATCTGAAAACGCCTCCAGGGCTTCTTCCAGGGCGGCAAAGACATCCGCGGCATCATCACTGGTGACCATTTTCATCCGATAGGTCTTGAAGTTCGGAATCCCTTTGAAATAATTTGAGTAGTGGCGTCGCGTTTCCAGCACCCCCAGTTTTTCGCCCTTCCAGTCTATGGACATCTGCAGGTGCCTGCGTGCTGCATCAACGCGCTGGGCCATGGATGGGGGGGATAAATGTTCCCCTGTCTCCATATAGTGTTTCACCTCCCTGAAAAACCAGGGATACCCGATGGAGGCCCTTCCGATCATGGCCCCGTCCAGCCCGTATTCATCCTGCATGCGAACCGCCGCTTCAGGGCTGTCCACGTCTCCGTTTCCAAAAACCGGGATGTGCATGCGCGGGTTGTTCTTCACCTCAGCGATCGGACGCCAGTCTGCTGTTCCCTTGTACATTTGCACACGGGTGCGTCCATGTATGGAAATCGCCTGTATCCCGACATCCTGAAGACGTTCGGCAACTTCCACGATTTTTACGGAGTCGTTGTCCCAGCCCAGACGGGTCTTTACGGTGACCGGAAGGTGGGTTCGTTTCACAAGGGCCTCTGTCAGCCTGACCATGAGCGGGATGTCCCTGAGGATCCCGGCCCCGGCATTCTTGCATACAACCTTTTTTACCGGGCACCCAAAGTTGATGTCGACAATGTCCGGGTTCGTCTCCGTTACAATGTCCACCGCCTGGAGCATGGAGTCCAGCTCGGCCCCAAATATCTGTATGCCGATCGGGCGTTCTTTTTCGTATATGTCCAGCTTGATCACGCTTTTGGCTGCGTCCCTGATCAGGCCTTCTGAAGAGATGAATTCCGTGTACATCACATCAGCCCCCTGTTCCTTGCAAAGGGTTCGGAAGGGAGGGTCGCTCACGTCCTCCATGGGAGCGAGCAGCAATGGAAAATCCGGAAGTTCTATGTCGCCGATTTTAGGCATTGCCGGTCTTTTGGGATTGCAAAATTACAAATAAAGGCAGAATTCAGGAGAAGTTATTCATCTTCAATCCGTTGCAGCTCACTCTTCTGTAGGTCTGCAGAACGGTTTTGGAGCCTGTAATTCCCCAGGTTGTAGGTGAAGCCCAGGCGCACAAATCGGGTCTCAGGCCGGGCGTAAAAGGAATTGTCCTGGTTGGCATAACGGGTGGTGTAGGTGGCATTCGCCCTGCCCAAAAGGTCTTCCCCCACAAGGGATACTACAGCCCTGCCTTCCCAAAGGGTTTTGCGCAAGCCCAAGTTCAGGGTGGTTGTTTCAGACATCTTGTAGGTGCCGTTCAAAAAGCCGCTCAAATAAAGGATGGATGCTTCGGCGGTCAGGCTTCCATCTTTTGATAGGGTCAGGGAGTTGTTCAAATACCCGTAAAACCCTGTCACTTTGTTGGTGTAGGTTTCAATGTCACTCTCCTCTGCCAGGAACGTTTCGTCCTCGTAAAAGACCGAATTATAGGAGTACACATACCAGAATGGGGTCAGGGAGGTGGAAATGGTCAGGTCCAGGCCATAGGAATAGCTGCTCTCCACATTCTGGTTGATTTGCCTCAGGGTTTGATTTTCGTTGTCCTGAAAACTAAGGGTGCTTATATAACCGCCGTTGTCACGGTAATACAGGTCGACAAAAAAGGTGTTCCTGACGGTCCAGTTCAGGTTGAAGTTGTGGCTGAAATTGGGGACGAGGTTGGGGTTGCCTTCATCGTAGTCATTTTCATTGAGGAAAAACCGAAACGGGTTCAGGTCCTGATAGTTTGGACGGGTGAGCCTTCGGTTGTAGGTCAGGGCGAGACTGTGGTCCTCCCCCACGGTCCTTGAGAAATACAGGGACGGGAAGAGTTCGAAGTAGCTCTGCCGGTTGATTTCGTCCAGGGTTTCAGACCGGGCCTTAACTTCAGTGTGCTCTGCCCGAAGTCCCATTTTAAGTGTCCAGGGGTCCCATTCCTTGTTCAGGCTCGCATAAGCCGCATAGACTGATTCGTCATAGATAAAGCGGTCAGACAGTGCAATGTCAAAGGGCGGCTGGGTATCCTCTACATCCAGGTAATCGATTCGGCTGCCGGATCGGATGAAGGAACCCTTTATGCCGCTTTCAACGCTCCCGGATTGGACAGGGGAATAGAAATCCGCCTGGGTCGTAAAAATATCGATGCCCTGGAACGCATCCGTGGCGAAGGTAAAATTGCGCAGGAACACCCCGGAGGGGTCAAAATAGTCCGTGCTGCCCTGTTGGACACGCTCGAGTTCATAATAGGTGTAGTGGGCGTTTGCTTTAAGGGTGGCCCCCTCCTTTCTCAGTTTGCGTTCATAATTCAGGTCAAAGGAAAGGTTGAGCCGGTCGTCCTCCAGCTCCGATATGGTGCGCAATGTGGAATCAATGGCTCCCGTAGCATTCCGCATTACCGTTTCCAGGTCGTAAGCACTCCTGTTGTTGGGGGAAAGGCTCAGGTTAGAGGTTAAATTCAACTGGTCTCTCCCGGATGGACTGTAATCCAGGATCAGGGAAGCCTGTTGGTCAAGGGATCGGGAAACCCGCTCCTGGTCCGTTTTCCAACGGGCAAAGACCTCCTGCTGGTCGTCAATAAAATTTATCCGGCTCTCGGTTTCCTTGTACTCCTTTCGGGGGCTTATGTTGTAATTGGCAAAAACACCAAATTTGCCGGCCTTGTAATACTGGCTTGTCCCAAAGCTGTACTTTGGATACACTGCCTGCGTGTACTGGCCGCGCACACTGCCCCTGTACCCGGGCACGATGTTCTGGCGGGTCCGGATATTGAGCACCGGGCCGTCTTCAGCCTCAAAACTGGCCGGCGGCATGGGGATGACTTCCACCGAGGAGATCACATCTCCGGAGAGCCCCTTTAGCAGATCGAGGATTTCAGCCTGGCTGAGTTGCACTTTCCGGTCGTTCAGGTATACGGTAGCCTGCTGGCCCCGGATCTCCAGGTTTTCCTGCACGACAATGACCCCCGGTGTATTTCGAAGGATGTCCCAGGTGCTGCCCTCGCTCATGATGGTGTTCTCCACATTGAACACGATCCGGTCTGCCCTGCGCTCTACCGTCGGCCGCTGGCCTGTCACCACGACTTCTTCCAGTGTGTTTTCATCGGGCTCAAGCACCAGCGCCCCGATCCGGATGTCTGAGTACACCTCCAGAGGAACCAGGATAGAACCATACCCAAAATAAGCGGCTTTCAGGTAGTAAAGGTCTGCCGGAACCTGGGTCAGGGTGAACCGCCCCTGGTCATCAGCAGAAGAGCCCCTTACCTGAAGGCTGTCGGATGCCTTCAAAAGCAGTACGTTGGCAAAAGGTAGAGGTGCCCCCTCCATATCCCTGACAGAACCCGTAATCTGGTAGGTTTGGCTGGTAATTGCAAGGGGCAGCAAGCCTAATAAAAACAGAATCTTTCGCTTCACATTTGGGTAGGCCTGGGCTAAAGCTATAAATTTTTTCTTACAGGGGGCTGCGAATCCCCCTAAAAGGTGCCTCACAAAAAGGGCTTGTCCGGATGGATTCCCTGAAATGTCAGAAAGTGACTTCGGCGGTTACCTTTTCGCCTTTCCGCTCCACTACCACTGTGGTTGTCTGCCCTTCTTCAAAACTCGACAGGGCACGCATATAGCTCATCATATCCACAATAGTGCTGTCCCCGAGCTTTACCACCACATCGCCTTTCTGAAGGCCGGCTTTCTGGGCGGGCCTGTCTTCGCTGACGCCATCTATACGCATGCCTTCCCCGCTGTAGAGGTAATCCGGAATTACCCCAAGGGTCACCTTGAACCTCGGGGTCTGCTCGCTTTCATTCTTCGTTTTCCGGAAAGCAACTTCCTGCTGGGCCTCCATGGCTTTTATCAGGTCAAAAAGATAGGCCGCAATCTCCTCCATGCCCTCGTAATTGAGCTTCTCTGCATCGTCTGAAGGTTTGTGGTAATCCTCGTGCTGCCCGGTAAAGAAATGCAGCACCGGGATGTCCTGAAGGTAAAAGGAGGTGTGGTCGGATGGGCCTACTCCCGATTCGTTCAGCACCAGTTTAAAATCAGGGTTCAGGGAGTTGAGCAGCTGGGGCCAGATTGGCGTGGTTCCCGTGCCGCTGACAGAAAGGGTCCGATCCTCCCTGAGCCGCCCAACCATGTCAAGGTTGATCATGTACGAGACCTGTCCCAGGTCCAGGGTGGGGTTTTTGGCAAAGTAATTAGACCCGAGCAGTCCGATTTCCTCCCCGGAAAAGAATATAATGAGGTAATTGTCGGCGGCCTCAGGCCATTCCTGAAGTTTTTTGGTCAGCTTCAGCAAAGTAGCCACCCCACTTGCATTGTCGTCCGCCCCATTGTGAACGGCAGGATCGCCCCGGTGCAGGGAGCCTTCGCCTCCCATTCCCAGGTGGTCATAATGCGCCCCGAGGATTACAGTCCGGGATCCTCCGTTGTCTATAAAACCGAGCAGATTCTTGGCGTTAATGCTGCTGTCTGTGGCGGCCCCGTATTCTGCCTGGGAATGCGGGTCCTTCTTCGGTTGGAAACTGAAGTCCTGTGTGAAGTCCTTATCCGTGTCAAAAGGCTGCAGTCGCAGCTCGCGCATGCGCTTTTCCAGGTAAGCAGCGGCCATTTCAGCGCCTTCCTTGCCCGTTTCGCGGCCCATTAAGGAGTCGCTGGCCAGGATGTGCACGTCTTGCTGAATGGTTACCTCGGGTATGGCCTGTTCCCTGCACCCGAGGGCTATCAAAAGAATTCCCGCAAAAAAAACCCTGAACTTCATGTCTAGCTTCTATTTTTGTCAAAAGTACACAACCTAAGATTATACCAACTATGAGAGTACTCTCTTTTTCCCTGTTGATTCTTCTTGTTGCGGCCTGCAAGAGTGAGCCGAAAAATCAACCCGAAACCGACGCTCCTGCAAGCCCAATGGCCATGTCTTCCGACACCCTTATTTACCCTGGCGAAAAGCACTTCAGTTCCATCCGCCAGATTACCTTCGGGGGGAATAATGCAGAAGCCTACTGGAGCTTTGACGACCGCAAGGTCATCTTCCAGTCCGATTACGGCAAATGGGGCATGGAATGCGACCAGATGTTCCTTATGCAGGTAGGGGAAACCTTTAAAGACAAAAAGCCCCCCATGCTGAGTACCGGGATGGGGCGGACCACCTGCGGATATTTCCTGCCCGACAACGAGCACATCCTCTATGCCTCCACCCACCTCCAAGGGGAAGCCTGCCCGGAAGTTCCCCTAAGGGAGAATGGGAAGTACGTGTGGCCTGTCTATGACTCTTTTGATATTTTCGTGGCGGATCTGGAGGGAACCATCACGGCCCAGCTCACCGATGAACCCGGTTATGATGCAGAGGCCACGGTTTCCCCCAAGGGAGATAAAATTGTCTTTACTTCCGACCGAAGCGGGGATCTCGAGCTCTACACCATGAACCTCGACGGCAGCGGGGTCACCCAGATCACTGACGAGCTGGGCTATGACGGGGGGGCTTTTTTCTCACCCGACGGCACCAAAATAATATTCCGGGCGTCCCGTCCGAAAACGGACGAAGATATCGCCGAATACAGGGAATTGCTCGCCCGCGGGCTGGTGCAGCCCACCAATATGGAGCTGTTCATCTGCAATGCAGACGGGAGCGGCCTAAAGCAGCTCACCTACCTGGGCAATGCCAACTGGAGTCCGTTTTTTCACCCAAGCGGGGACAAAATATTGTTTTCCAGCAACTTCGAGGCTGAAGGAGGGTTCCCTTTCAACCTTTATATGATCAATACGGACGGAACCGGGCTGGAAAGGGTCACCCACGGAAAGACCTTTGATGCCTTCCCTGTTTTTTCCAATGACGGAAAGCGTCTGATTTTTTCCAGCAACCGGAACAATGGCGGCAACAGGGATACCAATTTGTTTATAGCAGAATGGCAGGATTGATCGCTATTTCCGCTATCTTTGCTGCCTATTTTCAGGTATGAAAAACATTCGGAATTTCTGCATAATCGCCCATATCGATCACGGGAAAAGCACCCTGGCAGACCGACTTCTGGACGTCACCGGCTCGGTGACTGAACGGGAAAAGCAGGACCAGTTGCTGGACAGCATGGACCTTGAGCGGGAGCGGGGAATTACCATCAAAAGCCATGCGATCCAGATGGAGTATCCCTATGAGGGAGAAACCTACGTCCTGAACCTGATCGACACCCCTGGGCATGTGGACTTTTCCTATGAGGTATCACGCTCTATTGCGGCCTGCGAGGGCGCCCTGCTTGTAGTGGATGCGGCCCAAAGCATACAGGCTCAGACCATTTCCAACCTCTATCTGGCCCTTGAAAACGATTTGGAGATCATTCCGGTGCTGAACAAAATTGACCTGCCGAGCGCGAACCCTGAAGAAGTTACGGATGACATCGTGGACCTGCTGGGTTGCCGGCCGGAAGAGGTCATCCCTGCCAGTGCAAAGGCCGGGCTGGGAATCGAAGAGATCCTTAAAGCGATCATTGAGCGCATACCGGCTCCGGAAGGAGATCCCGGGGCGCCCCTGCAGGCACTGGTTTTTGATTCGGTGTACAACCCCTTCAGGGGAGTGGAAACCTATTTCAGGGTATTGAATGGAGAAATCCGCAAGGGACAGCGCATCAAATTCCTGGCTACCGGCAAAACCTATGAGGCAGATGAAGTAGGGACCCTTAAGTTAAAGCAGGTTCCAAAAAAGGTTATTTGCGCCGGGGATGTGGGATACCTCATTACCGGGATCAAAGACGCCCGGGAAGTAAAGGTGGGGGACACGATCACCGATGCGGCGAATCCAACAGACAGGGCCATTTCGGGTTTTGAGGATGTTAAGCCCATGGTTTTTGCAGGCATATACCCTGTGGATACAGAGGATTTTGAAGAGCTGCGGGCCTCTATGGAAA
>SBFL01000005.1 GCA_006227965.1 Bacteroidota bacterium
CATGGATCTTGTCCTGGTCCAGGATGACATTCTTGATCACCAGCATGATCCCGATGGTGATCAGGTTGGAGACAAAGTAATAAAGGCTGAGCCCGCTGGCGTAGTTGTTGAAGAAGAACAGCATCATCAGGGGCGAGAGGTACATGATGAATTTCATGTTTGGCATGCCAGGCTGCTGGGTCTGCATGGTCTGCCCGGTGGTCATCATCATATAGAAGAAGATGGCCACGGAGGCCAGGATGGGAAACAGGCTGACATGGTCCCCGTAGAAGGGTATTGTAAAAGGCAGCTGGGCCACAGTGTCGTAGGAAGACAGGTCATCTGCCCATAGAAAAGACTTCTGCCGGAGGGAAAAACTGGTTGGGAAGAACATGAAAAGGGCATAGAAGATAGGCAGTTGCAGCAGGGCCGGCACACAACCACTCAAGGGGCTCACACCGGCCTTATTGTAGAGCTTCATGGTCTCCTGCTGCCGCTTCATGGCATTGTCCTTGAATTTCTCGTTGATTTCGGTGATCTCTGGCTTGAGCACCTTCATCTTGGCCTGGGAGAGATAGGACTTATAGGTCACCGGGGACATCAGGATGCGCACGATGATCGTCATCACCACAATGGCAATCCCAAAAGGCAGGAACGAACTCAGGAAGCTGAAGAAAGGCGTAAAGAGATACCTGTTTATCCAGCCGAAGATCCCCCATCCATACGGGATGGAATCTGCCAGGGCCAGGTCCTCGTAATTCTTGAGCACTGCCACATCCGTAGGCCCGTAATACCAGTGCATGGCTTTGGAGAGTTCTCCCCCGACAGGTTCCACGGAGGTACGGATGGCAAATTCCTTGGTAAAATGTACTTCCTTGCTCTCTTCCTCCACCAGGTTTCGCGAAGTCATGTCCACTGAAGGGAAAGGCTCGTCGGCTGCCAGGATGGAACTGAAAAAATGCTGGCGGAAAGACATCCAACGCACGTCAATCTCCGTTTCCTCGTCATCGCCGCTTTCAGAAAGCTTGCTGATGTCTTCTCCCTCGTGCCGGTAGGTCAGTCGGGTGTACCGGTTGCCGTACATAACGCTTTTATTGTGGCGGATACCTCGCAACTGCCAGTCCAGGATGGCTGGCTGGGCGGGGCTGAGCACAGTGGAAAGGCCCTGGGAACGGAGGTCAAAATCCAGGAGGTATTCCCCGGGTCTGAGGGTATAACGGTATTCCAGGTACTGGTCGGGCCCTGCCTTTGCCCGCATGCTCAGCACCTGATCCTCGCCTTCATTGGTAAGGGAGGGTTCAAAAAATAGGTCCTTTGTTTGCAGCAACCGGTTGTCCTGTGTGGCCAGCTGAAGATTGAAAAGGGCGTTTCCATCCCTGACCAGGTAAACAGGTACCGAGTCATAGGTGTCAAACTCCTTCATGCGTGCCTCCACCACCTGCCCTCCCCGATTGGACACCTTCAGGTACAGGACTTCGTTTTCAAGCTCCGTAAACCCTTCGTGGGCAGCGGTATAGGAAAAAGCCCCTACTTTTTGGGCATAGGCCTGCTGAGCCAGGGAATCGTTGGAGTAGGTCACGGGCTCCTCTACCGGAGTAAGAGGCCTTGCCGCTTTGGTTTCCTGCGCTTCTGGTTGCTCAACTTGCTCGGCGGCCTGCTTTTCGGCCTCGAGTTCCTCCGGAGTTGGCTGGTTCAGGTAAAACCAGAAAAGCAAAATACCGAAAATCAGCAGGAATCCTATGATGGAATTCAGGTCCAGTTTTTTTTCTTCCATGTACGTGTTTTTAACCGGCAGGAGCCCGGAATGTTACAGGGCTGGCATAAAGCAGTTGCAAATATAAGCCCTATCGGGGAGTTTAGGCCAAACTGGCCTTGCTTCTTTGTTTTTTATACCGGACAACGGCGTGGACAAAACCTACAAAAAGCGGGTGCGGATTGGCCACCGTACTCTTGTATTCCGGATGGTATTGCACTCCGATAAACCAGGGATGTGAAGGGATCTCAACGATTTCCACCAGGCCGGTGTCAGCGTTGATCCCGGAGGCCACCAGCCCGGCCTGCTCAAATTCTTCCTTGTAATCGTTGTTGAATTCATAACGGTGGCGGTGGCGCTCTGAAATGGTACTGGCACTGCCGTAGACCTCAGAGACCAGGGTTCCTTCGGTAAGTTCACAGTCCCAGGCACCAAGCCGCATGGTGCCGCCCTTGTTTACAATGGTTTTCTGGCCTTCCATCAAATCTATGACCGGATGGTTGGTGTTTGCATTCATTTCCGTGGAATTGGCATCTTCATACCCCAGGACATCACGGGCAAATTCGATAACCGCCATCTGCATCCCAAGGCAGATCCCAAGGAAGGGGATCCCGTGTTCACGGGCATACTGCACCGCCTTGACCTTGCCCTCAATTCCACGCTCCCCGAAACCAGGGGCCACCAGAATGCCATCCAGGCCTTTCATTTTGGCTTCAATATTATTAGAGCTGATGTGTTCCGAATGAATGGACACCACATTGACGGAAACCTTGTTGGCTGCCCCGGCAT
>SBFL01000347.1 GCA_006227965.1 Bacteroidota bacterium
CTTTCTCTGCTCCCTACATCCTGCTGTAAAGGAAAGGAGTACCCAGAGTAAGGAGATCATTTTCAGGAATCCCTGCATTGCCCAAGTTTTGGTCACTTAAAGATACATATTTGTCCATGGCTTCCTGCAAGTGGGTCAAAGTACCTATCTTTAAATCCCGAGGCTCAAATCATGGCGCGCACCTTCCTTTTCCTTACCTACCTGTTCCTGCCTCTCCTACTTTGTGGACAGGATCCGTGGTTGACCGGTTTCACGAAGCCGGCGGAAAACCCCATTATGCAGGCTGATTCATCCTATCAGTTTTTTTGCCCGGTGCTAAGGGATAGCGTTCGCTGGCAACGGGCCGATGTCTTCAACCCGGCGGCCATCGTCAGGAATGATACGGTATTTCTGTTCTTCAGGGCGGAGGACAACCCGAAAGCGCATCTGGGCGGGCGTACCTCGCGAATCGGACTTGCCTGGAGTACGGATGGCATTAATTTTCAGAGATACCCGCAACCCGTGCTGTATCCGCAACAGGACGCATATCAAAAATGGGAATACCCCGGGGGGGTGGAAGACCCCCGAGTGGTGGAACTCGAGGACGGCACCTACCTGATGCTTTATACGGCCTGGAACCAGGAAACCGCCCGCCTTTCCAGTGCCACCTCCATAGATCTTATCCATTGGGAAAAGCACGGCCCCGTATTCGAAACGGCCCACGGGGGTGCCTTTCTGGATCGGTGGAGCAAATCCGGGTCTGTGGTCACTGAATTTCGGGACGGACGGCTGATCGCGAAAAAATTAGCGGGCAACTACCTGATGTACTGGGGAGAACTCTTTGTGAACCTGGCCACTTCCCGGGACGGAAGGGAATGGACGCCGAAACTGGATCCCGAAAAGAACCTGCTGGAAGTCTTTCGCCCAACCCCTGAGGATTTTGACAGTCACCTGGTGGAACCCGGCCCGCCGGCCCTGTACACTGACAATGGCATCCTGCTGATCTACAACGGAAAGAACCTGAGCGGTGCAGGAGCAGGAGCCAGCACTCCGGAAGGCACCTATTGCGGGGGGCAGGTGCGTTTTGATGCCCAAAACCCCGAAAAGGTCCTCAGCCGCCTGGAAAAGCCCTTTATCTGCCCTACCCTTCCTCACGAGATCAGCGGTCAGTACAAGGCGGGCACTACCTTTACGGAAGGTCTGGTTTTTTACAAAGGAACATGGTTCCTGTACTATGGAACGGCTGATTCCATGGTTGGAGTTGCCGTCAGGGCGGGGAGCCCGTGACAATGCAGCGTATGCGCTCGAAATTCAGACCTGTCAGGTCAGCAGGTTGCCCTGCTCATCCCATTTGGCCATGATCCCTCTTTTGCTTTGGTCGACGCACTTGGCCAGCCATTCAGGCTCATAGGCCAGGCCGTGCTTGTCAAGCACCTCCTGCGGGACGCCATCCCATACGTTGGGCATATTTCCCTTGTAGCCAAGCTCTTCAATCCCGATCTTCGAAGTGTAATACCCGCAGACGGTCAGGTTTCGCATCAGATTGAAAAACTGGATTTCCAGGGGGTGTTCGTCCATGGGGGTCTCGGCATCATACCAGGCGATGGTATCCAGGAGTTCCTTCTGCTGGCCTTCTTCAGCCCCCTTAAATTCCACCCCAAAGCTGGTGTTGGATTTATGGTCTAACCACATCAGGCCGCCCCGGAGGGTTACCTGGAACGGTTCGTAATCCTTGGCCATGAATTCAATGAATTCAGGTACTCCGGCATCCAAAGGCCCACCAAACGCTTCATTGGGCGGAAGGATAAGGTTTGCCAGGACCGCAATGGTTTCCAGTTCATGAGGATTGAAATATGGCTCCCCCTGCAATTTCTGGATCTGTTCTATTTCCTCCGGGGTCCGACCATAGCCAAACCCTGCCTCCGGGATAAGTTGTTCTGCAGCTTCCGCAGCTTCCCTCGGCGTGCACCCGTGAACGGCAAGCCCACCTACCACGGTCCCTAATAAAAGTGATCTTAAACTCGCTCTTCGGTCCATATCAGATATTTTGTTGTTTCAATTGATCTACCAGGTATTCAGAAGCCCTCCAGGAAAGGGCCAGGATGGTCCATGTGCAGTTCTTATCTGCCTGTGACACAAAAGGGCCTGCATCTGTGATGAAGACGTTGTCTGCCTCATGCAGCTGCTGGTACCTGTTGGTAACCGAGGTGTTGGGGTCATCCCCCATACGGGTAGTCCCGACTTCGTGGATGATATTACCCGGAGGCTCCAATCCATAGTCGTTCCCGGCAGAAGGGACGGGCCATAATGGTTCTCCCCCCATATTGTGGATAATTTCCTGGAAAGTTGCCTGCATATGCCGGGCCTGTTTCCGTTCGTAATCTGTCCATTTATAGTGAAAGCGCAGCACCGGGATACCGAATTCATCCACGGTAGTGGGGTCTATCTCACAATAATTGTCTTTTTGAGCAATGGATTCCCCCCTGCCCCCGAATCCCATCACCGATCCGTAATACTTCCTTACATCGTTTCTCAGTTGT
>SBFL01000272.1 GCA_006227965.1 Bacteroidota bacterium
GCCAGGGGGAGGTCATAGGCCGCTCCTTCTTTCCGCAAGTCTGCCGGGGCTATGTTGATGGTAATTTTCTTTCCGGGAATCCGATGACCCGTGTTTAAATGGGCTGCAGCAATCCTGTAATTGCTCTCCCGGATGGCATTGTCCGGCAGGCCGACCAGGTGGTACCCCACCCCCTTTTCGATGTTTACTTCAATCCTTACGGGAATGGCTTCGATCCCGAAAAGGGCACTGCTGTGTACTTTGGCAAGCATAAAAGATTTTGGTCCCAGAATACCGCCCGGTCCTGAAATATCCTTTCACGGCATGGAAAGCTGGCGTAGGATTAAATAAACAGTTTAGATTGTTAGGGTCTGTAAAGGAATTTGAATATATGACTTAGGTCATTGTTTTGGGTTTAGTATACCTCTAAATTTTGATGAACTCGTAAAACCGTTGAAATTCAAACGGATATGATTTTTTTTTAACTTGTCGGATGTGGCATTTATAATTGACTCTGCATGAAACTTAGAAAGCTATACCGGGAACTGGTCAGGCGTAATGTCTTCAGGGCGGTACTGGCCTATCTGGCCGTCGCCTGGGTCCTGATCGAATTCTCCTCTGTTATCCTACCCACTTTTGAAGCTCCTCCCTACGTACTGCAGGGGCTTATTTACCTCCTGGCAATCGGCCTGATTTTATGGACCATTTTTGCCTGGATTTATGACCTGACCCCTGAAGGCTGGAAGAAAACCCCGGATTGGACAGATACTACAGAAACGCGTGCAGCAAACAGCCGCCGCCTGAATGCTGTGATAGCGGTTGCCGGACTGACAGCCCTATTGCTTCTGGTGGCCGGAAGCTTCTGGGCCGGATCACGCTGGAACAGCAATCGGGAAGTGGCTAACCAGCCAGCCTACCAGATCGCCGTCATCCCGTTTGAGTCGGATACGAAGGACATAGAGGATGCCGAAGTATTTAAGAATGGCCTTACCCAGGAGTTGATCGAATCCCTCTCCGGAAATCAGGCCCTTTTGGTACTAAATATGGGTTCCACCCAGTACTTCACCGCTGGGCTGGTTCCTGACAATACCTATCTTGCATCCCACACTCAAAATATCGACTATTTCGTCTCCGGGAGGGTGGAAATACAAGACAACCTGCTTAACGTGTCCCTTGAACTGCGAAAGGACCTATCCCAGAAACCGATTTGGACCCGTGGGTACCAAAACGACCTTTCCAAAATTAGGCAGCTATGGGCTTCCGCTACGGAGGATATCCTGGAATTTATCGGGATGGGCACCGAGGCTGAGAGTTCCTTCCGGAGGGAACTGCGGTCCGTGAATCCGGAAACCTATGAACTGTACCTAAAGGGGAAATACTATCTGAGCAGGTCTACCGTGGAAGAATGGCAGCGGGGCCTGGTGTACCTTCAGGAAGCCACGGACCGGAATCCGGCGGACCCGGATGCCTGGGCAAGCATGGCAGAAGGATATATTACATGGGGCCACAACCTGATGCCCCCTGATGACGTTTTTCCAAAGGCACAGGCCGCTTCCAAACGAGCCATACAACTGGATTCCACCAATGCCCTTGGCTGGGCAACGCTGGCAGACTATCACACTTATTTCGGCTGGGACTATGACCTGGCGGATTACGCCTTCAGGAAAGCAGATTCCCTGAATCCGAACATGGCCTTAAACCATTATCATCGTTCATGGTACCTGGCCCTTTTCGGCCGGATGAATGAAGCCATCAGAGAACACAAACGGGCCCAGGAACTCGATCCGTTCACCCCCATGCACACGGCCTGGATGGCGGAGCTCTATCGCTGGGTGGGGGAATACGACCTGGCGTTGGCAGAACTGGACAAGGTTTTTGAAATGAATACAGGGCAATATGCCCTGGCCATGGTCCTGAAGGGAATGATCCTTACGGATATGGGCCGGGTGGACGAAGGCCTGGAGACTATGCGTCAGGCCTGCGAGATCAACATGGGTTGGTATGTGTTTTATGGGCCATACCTTATGAAGCATGGACAAGCTGAGGAAGCAAATGATCTTCTGAAGGAACTGGAAGCATTACCCGATATACCTTTTTTCAATCTGGTTCGGGCATCCACCTATAAAGAAGCCGGAGACCTCGACAAGGCCTTTGAATATCTGGAAAAAGGGAAACGGCATGCCTGGTATGCCTGGTTCGTACGGATTTATATGGCGGATGAAATCCAACAGGATCCGAGGTTTTATGAACTCCTGAGTGAATTAAAACTGCCACCTCCTGGTCCGCTGCAATACAATCCGGATATCTGAGGTCCTGTAGAAAAACTACTCCCCGATCACCTCAAAATAGGTGTTCAGGGAAATGGGTTTGCCATATGTGGTAAATCCTTCCAGGGCCACTACGTAGCGTCCCGGCACCTGGGAGGTATAGAAAGAAAAGTATTCCATTGACCCGTCCAGTCTTATGTCAGGTTCCCACAAAAGCTGATACCGGAAATCCGGAATTTGGGCCGAAGGTTTATCCTGCCTGAAATAGGC
>SBFL01000393.1 GCA_006227965.1 Bacteroidota bacterium
TGATGCCGCAGGACCTGATCAACGCGAAGCCGGTTGCGGCCGCGATGAAAGAATTCTTTGGTTCCAGCCAGTTGTCCCAGTTTATGGACCAGACCAACCCGTTAGCAGAAATAACCCATAAGCGCAGGTTGTCCGCCCTCGGACCGGGAGGTCTCTCAAGGGAACGGGCCGGGTTTGAGGTTCGGGACGTTCACTACACCCACTATGGAAGGCTCTGCCCGATCGAGACCCCTGAAGGCCCGAATATCGGTCTGATCTCCTCCCTCTCGGTCTATGCAAAGGTCAATCAGATGGGCTTCCTCGAAACCCCATACCGCACGGTGTCTGACGGAAAAGTGGATACGGAGAATTACACCTTCCTCAGTGCTGAGGAAGAAGAAGGGAAAAAGATTGCCCAGGCAAACATCCCGCTGAAAAAGAACGGGGCGATTGATTCTGAAAAGGTCATTGCCCGTATGGAGGCCGATTACCCGGTAGTGGACCCCAAAGAGGTCAACTATACGGACGTCGCTCCCAACCAGATTGCATCCATTTCTGCCTCGCTCATCCCCTTTCTGGAACACGATGATGCGAACCGGGCCCTGATGGGCTCCAACATGATGCGTCAGGCGGTGCCCTTGCTCAAGCCCCAGTCCCCCATTGTAGGAACCGGACTGGAGCGGCAGGTAGCCACGGACTCCCGGGTACTTATTAATGCAGAAGGTGATGGAGTGGTGGAATCTGTGGATTCCCAGAGGATAGTCATTAAGTACAAGCGGACCGATGAACAGCGCCTGGTGAGCTTTGACGAGGATTCCAAGACCTACGAACTGATCAAATTCCGCAAGACCAACCAGGGTACAAGCATCAACCTGAAACCCATCGTCCGAAAGGGTGACAAGGTAAGGAGAGGTCAGGTACTTTGCGAGGGGTACGCCACCGAAAGCGGTGAACTGGCCCTTGGACGCAACCTGAAAGTGGCCTTTATGCCATGGAAGGGTTATAACTTCGAGGATGCGATCGTAATCTCCGAGAAAGTGGTGCGGGAGGATATATTTACCTCCATTCACATCGATGAATACGCCCTTGAAGTGAGGGATACCAAACTCGGTGCTGAGGAACTCACCAACGATATCCCCAATGTTTCTGAAGAGGCTACCAAAGACCTGGACGAGTACGGTATGATCCGCATCGGGGCGGAGGTGAAGCCGGGGGATATCCTGATCGGGAAGATTACCCCAAAAGGGGAGTCTGATCCCACACCGGAGGAAAAACTCCTCAGGGCCATCTTTGGCGACAAAGCCGGAGATGTTAAGGATGCCTCCCTTAAGGCACCCCCCTCACTGAATGGGGTGGTAATCGACAAGAAGCTCTTCTCGCGTTCCATAAAGGACAAGAGAAAGCGGAATGAGGATAAGGAAGCCATCGCCAAGCTGGAGATGGAATACGAGGTGAAGTTTCAGCAGCTCAAAGATGTCCTGGTGGAGAAACTCTTCCAGCTCGTCAGCGGGAAAACCTCACAGGGCGTCCTGAACGACCTTGGAGAGGAAGTTTTGCCGAAGGGTAAGAAGTACACCCTGAAGATGCTGAACTCCGTGGACGATTTCGCCCACCTGGTAGGGGGCAGCTGGACTACCGACAAAGCCACCAATGGCATGGTAGCCGACCTGCTTCACAATTACAAGATCAAGCTTAACGACCTTCAGGGGAACCTCCGCAGGGACAAATTTACCATTTCTGTAGGGGATGAACTCCCTGCCGGTATCATGAAACTGGCCAAGGTCTATATCGCCAAGAAGCGCAAGCTGAAGGTTGGTGACAAGATGGCCGGACGCCATGGTAACAAAGGCATCGTGGCCCGGATCGTTCGGCAGGAGGATATGCCGTTCCTGGAGGATGGCACCCCTGTGGACATCGTGCTCAACCCGCTTGGCGTTCCCTCCCGGATGAACATTGGCCAGATCTACGAGACCGTACTCGGATGGGCCGGTCTGAAGCTCGGCAAGAAATTTTCGACGCCGATCTTCGACGGGGCTACCCTGGACGAGATCAATGAATTAACGGACGAGGCTGGCATCCCGAGGTTTGGGCATACCTACCTCTACGACGGGGGCACCGGGAAACGTTTCCACCAGGCTGCTACCGTGGGTGTGATCTACATGCTCAAGCTCGGCCACATGGTGGACGACAAAATGCATGCCCGTTCCATCGGCCCCTATTCCCTTATCACACAGCAACCCCTGGGAGGTAAGGCACAGTTCGGAGGTCAGCGCTTTGGCGAGATGGAGGTATGGGCCCTGGAGGCATATGGAGCCTCTTCCACGCTCCGCGAGATCCTGACCGTTAAATCGGATGATGTGATCGGCCGTGCGAAGACCTATGAGACCATCGTCAAAGGAGAGAGCATGCCGGAGCCCGGATTGCCGGAATCTTTCAACGTGCTTATGCACGAGCTCAAGGGTCTGGGACTCGATATCCGACTGGAGGAATAAGCTTATTTAAACACAATTAATTTTAGCAGCATACTGTAATGGCTCGACTAAAGGACAATAACCCAATTAAGCGGTTTAACAAGATTTCCATCGGCCTGGCTTCTCCGGAAGCCATCCTGGCAGAATCCAGGGGGGAAGTCCTCAAACCGGAAACCATCAACTACCGTACGCACAAACCGGAACGGGACGGGCTCTTCTGTGAGCGTATCTTCGGACCTGTAAAGGACTACGAATGTGCCTGCGGGAAATACAAAAGGATCCGCTACCGCGGTATCGTATGTGACCGTTGCGGGGTTGAAGTTACCGAGAAAAAAGTGCGACGGGACCGGGTAGGGCACATCAACCTGGTGGTGCCGGTAGCCCATATCTGGTATTTCCGTTCCCTGCCAAACAAGATAGGATACCTGCTGGGGCTTCCTTCAAAGAAGCTCGATATGATCATCTACTACGAGAGGTATGTGGTTATTCAGCCCGGTATCGCCAAGGGTCCCGATGGGGAGGAGATCCAGAAGATGGACTTCCTAACCGAAGAGGAATACCTGAACATCCTGGAAACAATCCCGCCGGAGAACCAGTACCTCGATGACAGTGACCCGAACAAGTTCATCGCCAAGATGGGAGCGGAATGTCTGATCGAGCTCCTTTCTCGCATTAACCTGAAAGAACTCTCCTTCGAGTTGCGCCACAAGGCACATACGGAAACCTCCAAACAACGTAAGACCGAGGCCCTGAAACGCCTTCAGGTAGTTGAGGCCCTTAGGGAATCCCAGGACAACAGGGAGAACAGGCCCGAGTGGATGATCATGAAGGTGATCCCCGTGATCCCTCCGGAACTGCGTCCGCTGGTACCCCTCGATGGAGGCCGTTTCGCCACCTCTGACCTGAACGATCTCTACCGCAGGGTCATTATCCGCAACAACCGACTGAAGCGGTTGATGGAGATCAAGGCCCCGGAGGTCATCCTTCGGAACGAGAAGCGTATGCTGCAGGAGGCGGTCGACTCCCTTTTTGACAATACACGGAAGTCTTCTGCTGTGAAGACTGAATCCAACAGGCCTCTGAAATCCCTTTCAGATTCCCTGAAAGGCAAGCAGGGACGTTTCCGTCAGAACCTGCTTGGAAAGCGGGTGGACTATTCGGCCCGTTCGGTCATCGTGGTGGGTCCGGAAATGAACCTCTACGAGTGCGGGCTTCCTAAAGACATGGCCGCTGAACTCTACAAGCCTTTTGTGATCCGAAAGCTGATTGAGCGCGGGATCGTGAAGACGGTAAAATCGGCCAAGAAGATTATCGATAAGAAGGAACCCGTCGTATGGGATATCCTGGAAAATGTGCTTAAAGGGCACCCGGTACTGCTAAACCGGGCCCCCACCCTGCACAGGCTTGGGATCCAGGCCTTCCAGCCGAGACTTATCGAAGGTAAGGCGATCCGTCTGCACCCCCTGGTATGTACCGCTTTCAACGCGGATTTCGACGGGGACCAGATGGCCGTACACCTTCCCCTGGGTCCGGAAGCAATTCTCGAGGCGCAGCTGCTGATGCTGGCCTCCCATAACATCCTGAACCCGGCCAACGGCTCTCCGATTACCGTACCTTCCCAGGACATGGTCCTCGGATTGTACTATATGACCAAGGAACGCAAGTCTACCAAGGAATTCCCAGTCACAGGGGAAGGGCTTACTTTCTACAGCCCTGAGGAGGTAGTCATTGCCTATAACGAAAACCGGGTGACCCTTAACGCCTCGATCAAGGTGCGCGTCAAGGATCTGAATGAACAGGGTGAATTGGAAACCATGCTCATTGAGACCACCGTCGGAAGGGTGCTGTTCAATTCAGTGGTACCCGAAAAAGCCGGATTCGTAAACACGGTGCTTAACAAAAAATCCCTCAGGGACATTATCGGAAGGATCCTTTCACTCACAGATGTTCCCACCACGGCTGATTTCCTCGATAAAATCAAGACCATGGGATATGATTTCGCTTTCCAGGGCGGATTGTCCTTCAGCCTCGGGGATATCATTATCCCGGAGGAGAAAGAGGAAATGATCTCTGACGCGAACGAGCAGGTGGACGGCATCATGATGAATTACAACATGGGGCTTATTACCAACAATGAAAGGTACAACCAGGTGATCGATGTGTGGACGACCACCAACGCCCTGCTTACCGAAATGGCCATGAAACGGATCCGGGAGGATCAGCAGGGCTTCAACTCGGTATATATGATGCTCGATTCCGGGGCACGGGGCTCCAAGGAGCAGATCCGGCAGCTGACCGGTATGCGGGGGCTGATGGCCAAACCGAAGAAATCCACAGCGGGTGGGGGAGAGATCATTGAAAATCCGATCCTTTCCAACTTTAAGGAAGGTCTTTCGATCCTGGAGTACTTTATTTCCACCCACGGAGCGCGTAAAGGTCTTGCCGATACCGCACTGAAGACTGCGGATGCGGGGTACCTGACACGTCGTCTGGTGGACGTATCACAGGACGTTATCATCAATCTGGAAGATTGTGGCACCCTCAGGGGAATCGAAGTGGAATCCCTGCGGAAAAACGAAGAAGTAGTCGAAACCCTAGGGGAGCGAATCCTCGGAAGGGTATCCCTGCACGATGTCTATCACCCCATCACCGAGGAGCTCCTGCTAAAGGCAGGTCAGGAAATACTGGAGGACGATATGCAGCGGATCGAGGAATCCCCGATCGAACGGGTTGAGGTGCGCTCGCCACTTACCTGTGAGGCCATCCAGGGGATCTGTTCCAAGTGTTACGGACGGAACCTCGCCACCAATAAGATGGTTCAGCGGGGAGAAGCTGTAGGTGTTGTTGCTGCCCAGTCTATCGGGGAGCCCGGTACACAGCTTACGCTTCGCACCTTCCACGTTGGGGGTATTGCTGGAAACATTTCCGAGGAGAGCAAACTGGAAGCCAAGTTTGACGGGGTTGCTGAAATTGAGGATCTGCGAACCGTGAAAGGGGAAAACAGTGAAGGTAAGCCTGTGGATATTGTGATTTCCCGAACCTCCGAGATCAAGATAGTCGATGCCAAGACGGGTATCACCCTGAGCACCAATAACATTCCTTACGGATCCCAGCTTTTCGTCAAAAACAGTGGCAAGGTGAAGAAAGGGGATGTAATCTGTCAGTGGGATCCCTACAACGGGGTGATCGTTTCCGAATTTACCGGGGAGATCGCTTTTGAGAACATTGAACAGGGGGTCACCTTCCAGGTGGAGATCGATGAGCAGACCGGGTTCCAGGAAAAGGTTATTTCCGAGTCCCGGAACAAAAAGCTCATCCCAACCCTCCATATCAAGGGCAAGAAAGGAGAAGTCCTCCGTTCCTACAACCTTCCTGTCGGCTCCCACCTGATGGTGGATGCGGGTGAGAAGATCAAGGAAGGCAAGATCCTTGTGAAAATCCCGAGAAAATCTGCCAAGGCAGGGGATATCACCGGAGGTCTGCCGCGGGTTACCGAGCTGTTTGAGGCGCGGAACCCTTCCAACCCAGCTGTGGTTACCGAAATCGACGGGGTGGTTTCCTTTGGTAAGATCAAGCGGGGTAACCGTGAAATCATCATCGAGTCCAAACTGGGCGAGGTGAAAAAATACCTTGTAAAGCTGAGCAACCAGATTCTGGTTCAGGAGAACGATTACGTAAGGGCCGGAATGCCGCTGTCCGATGGTTCGATTACTCCGGAGGACATTCTGACTATAAAAGGTCCTTCAGCTGTGCAGCAATACCTTGTTAACGAGGTACAGGAGGTCTACCGTCTGCAGGGTGTGAAGATCAACGACAAGCACTTTGAAGTGGTGGTACGCCAGATGATGCGTAAGGTTAAGATAGAAGATCCAGGGGATACCAATTTCCTTGAAAACCAACTCGTCCACAAGGACGATTTCATTCAGGAGAACGACGAGATCTTCGGAATGAAGGTTATCGAAGATGCCGGAGATTCCGAGAACCTGAAACCAGGACAAATTGTAAGTGTCCGTGAACTCAGAGATGAAAATTCCCTGCTGAAAAGGGAAGACAAAACCCTGGTTAGTGGTCGTGATGCAGTGGCTGCTACCGCAACTCCTGTATTGCAGGGGATCACCCGGGCTTCCCTGCAGACCAAATCGTTTATCTCGGCGGCTTCCTTCCAGGAGACCACCAAGGTGCTCAACGAGGCTGCTGTGAGCGGAAAAGTGGATTCTTTGGATGGCCTGAAGGAAAACGTGATCGTTGGTCACCGAATCCCTGCAGGTACCGGAATGCGCGATTACACGAGTATCATCGTCGGCTCCAAACAGGAGTACGATGAGATCATGGCGCGCAAGGAAGAGTTGAACTTTTAGTACTAAAACCGATAACCCCTGGCACCTGTCAGGGGTTTTTTGTTCCTAAAAAGGTATGTCCGAAAAAGAAAAACAACCCCAGAAGCAGAAACAGATCAATATCGAACTGGACGAGAAAATCGCCGAGGGCACCTATTCGAACCTTGCGATCATCAACCATTCGGTTTCCGAATTCGTGGTGGATTTTATCAGTGTGATGCCGGGACGGCCCAAGGGAAAAGTAAAAAGCCGGATCATT
>SBFL01000157.1 GCA_006227965.1 Bacteroidota bacterium
CCCTGTCAACAGTGGCCACCTTGAAACCCATTGCCGGACCGGATTACACCACCCGTTTCAACCTTTTTAGGTCAGTGGAAGTAACCGGTGCCCCGGCACCCGGCTACACCTCAGCACAGGCCATGACGGCTCTTACAGAGGTGGCTGAAGAAGTATTACCTTCAGATATGACCACTTCCTGGAATGCCATGTCCTTTCAGGAGAACAAGGCCTCCGGGTCCCTGGGGATCATCCTGACGTTTTCGCTCATATTCGTATTTCTGATCCTGGCTGCCCAGTACGAAAGCTGGAGCCTGCCCTTCGCCATCCTTTTAGGTACTCCTTTTGCTATTTTTGGGGCGCTCTTCTTTCTTTGGGTGGCACGACTGTTCAGCGTGAGCTTTGAGAACAACATCTTTGCACAGGTTTCCTTTGTGATGCTCATAGGGATGGCGGCAAAAAATGCTATCCTTATCGTGGAGTTTGCCAATGATGAGTTTAAAAAAGGGATTTCCCTTTTTGATGCGGCTATCGCTGCAGCCAAATCCCGGTTCAGGCCCATATTAATGACCGCCTTTTCCTTTATCCTGGGGGTATTTCCCCTGGTAGTCGCTTCAGGTACGGGATCCGAAGCCCGGAAAGTGATGGGAATGGCGCTCCTCGGGGGGATGAGCATAGCCACCCTACTTGGAGTCTTCTTTTATCCCATGCTATTCCTCCTGATCGGCAAAATTGCCGGATACGAGAAGAAAAGGGAACAGCTAACCCCTCAAATACCCCAGGAAGAATGAAACGAATACTCTTCATATTGCTGTTCGCCATCCTCTTCCAAAGTTGTAAGATCGGCAAGAATTACAAGGGAACGGAATTTGTCCAGCCGGATTCCTATGCGCAGGAAGCACCGGAAATGACGGTGGCCTATGATAGCGTAAATACGGATTCCCTGGAGCTTTCCACGGCGGACCTGCTCTGGTGGAAGCTCTATGACGACCCGGTGCTTGACAGCCTGATCTCCACTGCCCTGGCAAATAACCGGGATGTCCTGATCGCAGCGGAAAACGTACTTCAGGGACGCCTGGCCCTGAAGATCCAGAATGCTGAAATGCTTCCCAAATTTGATGTCCAGGGGCAGGTACAGCGCGGTAACTTCCTTCTGAACCAGGTAGGAGATCCCCAGAACCTGATCCTTGGGGCGGCTTCCGCCAACTGGGAATTGGATCTGTGGGGAAAGCTCCGTCGGTTGTCAGAGGCTGCCCGAGCAGACCTGGTGGCATCTGAGTATGGATACAGAGGGGTAATGATCTCCCTTATCAGCGAAGTGGCCACAACCTATTTCAACCTGCTTCGGGCAAAATCCCAGTACGAGATCTCCATGCGCAATGCGACTTCCAGGGACAGCATGCTGCAACTCATTCAGGCCCGGTACGACAAAGGGATCGTACCCATCATCGATGTGGACCAGGCGACCATCCAATACACCATAGCCGCGGGGGCAGTTCCCCAGTATGAGCGGGAGATCGTACGGCTTGAGAATACCCTCAGTATCCTCATTGGTCAGAATCCGGGACCGATACCAACCGGAAAACTTTTGAGTGAACAGAAGTATGAAATCGACCTCCCGGTGGCCAGGCCTGTGGACCTGCTCACGCGAAGGCCGGATGTAATTGCTTCTGAGTACCAGCTTATTGCCCAGAATGCCCAGGTTGGGGCGGCAAAAGGCAACCGTCTGCCGACCATAAGCGCCTCTGCCCTGGTGGGAATCGCTGCAGACAGTTTTGGAAACCTCAGTTTTGACAACCCCCTCTGGACGCTTACCGGTCAATTGGCTGGCCCCCTCTTTTACTGGGGACAGTTAAAAAGACAGGTAGACATTGAAGACAGCCGCAGGTACCAGGCACTTTACCAGTATCAGAATACGGTTTTCTTTGCCCTGAAGGAAGTAGAGGACGTCCTGGCAGAGATCCGGACCACAAGGGACGAGATTGCCATTGCGGAACGGCGCAGGGAAGCTGCCTTGCAGGCACAGACCCTTTCACGCGAACGGTACAATATGGGAGTCACTAGTTACCTGGAATTTCTGGAGCAGCAGCGGCAGGCCTTTGATGCAGAGTTGCTGCTGGAAGGCCTCAGGGCCAACCTGCTTTCGGCCCATGTGCGCCTCTACAAGGCCCTGGGTGGTGGCTGGCTGTCCGAGGAAGAGCAGCAGGCTGCACAGAATGCGGAATAGGTAATTATAACCGTCGTTGCTGCGATTCCGAATCTTAACCTGATAGCCATCCGACAGACCTTTCCCGGTTTTTTGACATTCGGGAAATTCCCTATCTTGTTTTAAAAGAACAAGCAATGAAGTTGCAACAGATACTGAGCCTTCTTTCCCTTTTTTCAATATCGATCCTTTTCTGCCAGGCAAAACTCCCGTCCGGAACCCTTTTGCCCGTGGCTCCCGGACAAACGCACAGAATCGTGGATCTGACCCATGATTTCTCCAAAGAAACCGTTTACTGGGTTACCGCACGGGAATTTGAACTGGATAC
>SBFL01000274.1 GCA_006227965.1 Bacteroidota bacterium
GAGTGTGCAGGTACTGGGTACTTCATTCAGGCTTCTGATGGAAAGCTCTTCTTCCCCTTCGGGCCGTGATTGGAACTGGTATCCCATGGTGCAGTGCTGTTCGGGGACACACTCTTCACAGATCTGACACCGCTCTGTTCTGAAAGGAACCCGGTAGAGAGCAGGCTGACCGAGTGTCACCCGGTATCCGATGTACCAGCAGAAGTAACGGCAGTAGACCCGGTAGGCGAACAGTATGGAACCGAGAAACATTCCGTTAGTAAGCACTTTGGTCCAGACCATAGGTTTCCAGAGTGTTTTCCAGTCCGGGGAACGGATCATCTCGGCTGATGAAGCCAGCTGGAAGACCCGCTCAAAGGTGTAAACAACAATGATGAAAAAGACCATGGTGGCCGGTACATAAATGCGGTCAATCTGAGAACGGAACTTTTCAGAAATCTTGATTCCCTTAAAGTTGAAGTATTTCCAGATGCCGTCCTGAAAGACCCCTACCGGGCACATCCAGCCGCAAAACCAGCGCCCGACGAAGAAGGGCAGGAGAAGGGATCCTACCAGCATGGCCAGTGCCCAGAAAAGCAGTTCCGGATTTTCTATCGGCCGTGCTGTCATGCCTGCCGCAAAGGTTAGGAGGTAGATGGGCAGGATGGCGCTCTGAAAAAAGATACGCCACCTTTTTATAGCAACCGTCTTTTTTTCCTTTGCGATAGGGTCCGGGGGGGTTCTCAAGAGCCGCAGACCAATGTATCCGGTATAAAACACTATGGGAAAGGATATGATCCAGTCTGCGTAGGGGAAGAGGGGCGTCCCCTGGCCTCCCGCCAGCCAGGCGATTATATCATTGGTTTGCAGCTTCCATGCCTCCTGGTCGAGGGGAAACTGGAAGGGGAAAAAGTTGCTCAGCCCCTGGATAGTGAGAAAAATCCAGAAGTATGAGGTCCCCAGGGTGTGTCCCAGGAAGTAATCGGTGAAAAAGAGGGTGAGTACACATATCCCGACCATTACGCATACCCAGTTGGTGGTGAATACGGTCACTACCCCCCAGATATACAAAATGAGCCCCAGGGCAGCCATATTGCGGACATGTCTAACAAAATCTTCGCGGGTGAAAGCGTTGAGGGTCATCTTACATACCTCCAAAGAGATATTGGAAACGGGTAAGGATAAAATGGTACTCAGAGGAAGAAATACCAAATCCCATGCGCAGCAGGATAATTACGATCGAAACATTGATTATCTGGAGCTTAAAGTAATCCTTGCGGGGAACTTTATTTCGCTTAAAGAGGCGGTGTGCACAGAGGAAATAGAGTCCAAACCAGGCATACATGAAAATAAGCGATGCTATCCACCACCCATATGCCTCCCCCTGGTTATTTCCTTTGACTGTCCCGTAGGCTGCTAAAAGCGGCGCATTCTGATCGGTAATCTTTGTTCCCTTTTCGAAGGAACCGTAGTCTTCAACCAGAAATTTCCCCACCAGGTCTTCCGGTACCCCTTCCTCAATGTTCAGGGCCATCCCGATGCTTTCATTAAACATGTCTGACATAAATCCTGTCATGAGGGCAATCAGGATAAAGGCAAGGGCACCCACGCGGGTTGCCTTGGAATATGCCCAGTCCTTGAGTACCCACTTGTAGAGGACCCCGATGAACATGACCAGAAGTACTCCTAACATGGCACCTACAAACACCCCTAAGAAACGGGCGGTGTAGTGGCCAACCGGCAGATCACGGAAGTAGCCGCACAAGTCAATGAATGACGGCGGGTACATAAAAGAGTCCAGAAATCGGTATTTCGCATCAGACGTACCGAAAGTTTTACCAAAAAAGTAGCCCGGTATGATAAGTTCCAACCAAATGGAACTCCTGACCCAGAAGTCAAGGCCTCTGACCTGTTTCATACGATACTCCACCGATATTTAGAAAGAATTTATGGATGCTGGTGGTCAATTGTTTCGGATTCAATTTTTTCACCTGCATCCTGAATAGTTTTTTCCTGCCCGGATTCAATGATTGCCTTCTCAAAAAGCAGGGAGGCATTGGTTAATGCTTCATTTAGTACTTTGCCTTCGAAGGGGTCGAGTCCGTCCAGGAGGTGCTGGATAGATCCCAGTTCTCCCTTCCGGAAAAAATTGAGCCGCTGCTTGCCTTTTGCAGTGAGCCTTACCTCGGAAATCCGTTTATCCTTCTTATTTTTTGATCTTTCCAGATAGCCTGCCAGTTCGAGCCGGCGGACCAGGTTAGTTGCACTTTGCAGCGACATACCCAGAGATCTGCTGATGTCAGTTATATTTACTACCTCAGCTTCATTGAAGAGCGAAAGGGCACGCATTTGGGTTATGGTAATGGGGAGGTTTTTTCCCTGGAAAACCCGCCCGATGTTCAAGCACCTGAAAATTTTCTGAAGGTTGATATAAATTTTAAAATAGAGTTGATCAGATTCGGCGTTATTCACTGGGTCAGTCCACTGTTGGGTGCAAAATACTACATGAGTATTTAATTAATAATGTAATAA
>SBFL01000073.1 GCA_006227965.1 Bacteroidota bacterium
CATGGCATTTGATTCGGTAGCCTACAGGAATGTAGTCTCCAACGGCCTTGTTCTGGATAAGGACGGGAAGAAAATGTCCAAGCGGTTTGGGAATGCGGTGGACCCCTTCGAAACGGTTGAGACCCATGGCCCGGATGCCACGCGCTGGTATATGATTTCGAATGCGAATCCCTGGGACAACCTTAAATTCGATATGGAAGGGGTTGTGGAGGTAAAGCGAAAATTCTTCGGAACCCTCTACAATACGTATTCCTTTTTCGCCCTTTATGCCAATATAGACGGGTTTGACTACCGGGAAGCTGAGATCCCCATCGGAGAGCGGCCGGAAATCGACCGGTGGATCCTTTCGGAACTGAATACCCTGATCCTGGAAACGGACCTTGCCTATTCAGATTACGAGCCGACACGTGCAGCCCGGATGATCTCTGATTTCGTGCAGGAAAACCTCAGTAACTGGTATGTGAGGCTATGCCGGAGACGTTTTTGGAAGGGAGACTACGGCCAGGACAAAATCTCGGCCTACCAGACCCTGTTTACGTGTCTTAAGACGGTATCAGAGCTGGCGGCCCCCATCGCTCCCTTTTTCATGGAACAACTCTACCGGGACCTGTTGGGTGGGGTGGTGCTGAAAGGGCATGAAAGCGTCCACCTGGCCTATTATCCGGAGGCGGACCGGCAATTGATCAACAAGGAACTCGAGGCAAAAATGCTAAAGGCCCAGACCATATCCTCCCTGGTGCTCTCCATTCGTCAGAAGGAGAAAATTAAGGTTCGTCAGCCTTTGCAGAAGATAATGATCCCCGTACTTGACTCCCGCCAGAGAAGGGAGATCGAGGCAGTTGCTGAGCTGATAAAATCCGAGGTAAACGTAAAGGAAATTGAATTGCTGGACGATGCTTCCGGGATCCTCGTCAAGCGGATCAAGCCCAATTTTAAGACCCTCGGCCCGCGTTATGGGCAGGATATGAAGGCAATCGCAAAAGTGGTGGGGGGTCTGGATCAGGAGGATATCCAGAAAATTGAACAGGAAGGCGAATTAGTCCGTGACCTGGAAAATAAAAGGATTAAATTACAGTTAGAAGATGTAGAAATAAGTTCCCAGGATATCGAAGGCTGGCTGGTGGCGTCCTCCGGCTCCCTCACGGTTGCCCTGGATGTGACCATTACAGAGGACCTCAGGAAAGAGGGTATCGCACGGGAACTGGTGAACAGGATTCAAAACCTCAGAAAAGAGTCAGGTTTTGAAGTGACAGATAAGATTGACATTAAATTTTTGAAAAACAAAACGGTTGAGAATGCCGTTTTAAGCAATTTACAGTACATTAAGTCAGAAACACTTACGGCAGACCTTGAATTCGAGGAAAAGTTGGAAGAGGGCACCGCCATTGCGTTTGATGAGGTGAACACCAAATTGTTTATCCAAAAACATTAAGATTATGGGACAAGATGTTAAAGTAAGGTTTTCCGATAAGGAGCTTGAGGAATTCAGGACTATTATCGAGAAAAAGATTGAAAAAGCGAAAAAGGACCTGGAGCTCTTAAAGAGCTCATACATGAATGACGGCAATAATGGAACGGACGATACTTCCCCCACCTTTAAGGCTTTTGAGGAAGGATCAGAAACGATGAGCAAAGAAGCTAATACCCAGCTTGCCATCCGGCAGGAAAAGTTCATCAGGGACCTTAAAAATGCACTGTTGCGAATTGAAAACAAAACATATGGGGTCTGCCGGGTAACCGGGAAGCTCATCAACAAGGAACGTCTAAAACTTGTTCCACATGCAACCCTCAGCATTGAAGCTAAGAACATGCAGAAGTAATGAGAAGCGCCTTCCCGGGCGCTTTCTTTTACAGGGGGTTCTTCTCCTCCTGTTGTTCCTTTTTTTCGGGATGCAGCGGTCTGTTGGCCAGAAGCGGGTAACTAAAACACTTCTCAGCCCCGAAGTCTCAGCTATCACTATTGACGGGGACCTCTGTTACCGGATCATCCTCGAAACTGCCGACACAAAAGAGGTTTCAGTAGAGGCCCGTATGGATGGGGAATACCAGAAGGAGCTCCTGGTGAATTTCCGCAAGGCGGGCAAAACCCTTTATCTCGAACCCCGTTTTAGCCCTGATTTCCGGTTTCCCAATGACAAACTGGGCGCTCACAAAGTAGTTTCTGTCAGCATGCGTGTGACCCTGCCACGTGACAAGGAAATCTTGCTCACGGCCCGAAGTTGCCAGATTTCCGCCTCCGGAAAGTTCAGGGATCTTAAAATCGCATTCAATGACGGACTTTGTGATTTATCCCACACTGCCGAAAACACCGAAGTGCGAACCGGAACAGCCTCCATTTTTGCGCACCTCAGCTCCGGCCTTGTAGAGGCAGAATCCAGGTATGGGGAGGTTAGGCTGGAGCCCATACCGGAAGGTGACCATCACCTTAGATTATTAAGCACAACAGGGGACATCTCTGTAAGTTACACACCCTAGGAAGACCTGAGCGATACTCCGGTTTCAATTGGCATT
>SBFL01000108.1 GCA_006227965.1 Bacteroidota bacterium
GCGATACTCCAGGCGGTCAGGAAGGCGGTCAGGAAGAAGAGATTTCTCATTGTAATGAATTAGGATATTTTTTCTTGAATTGTACAGAATGCCAGTAGCACAGGGGGCCTAGGATGGCATAAAGGAATCCCGGAAACCCGTACCGGATCCCGATGCCCAGCCCGGCTGCCCCAATTGAAAGGGCCGCTGTTCCCACATAGATAGCAAAATGACGGGAATAGAACAAAAGCTTCAGGGATCGCGATATTGATTTAGACTTTTTATAGGCCCTGTGATACATCAAGGAAAAACATAGAAAGATCAGAAGGAAGCCCAGGCCGTACCAGCCGAACAGGTCTGCAAGCCCTTGTTCGCTTATTGGTTCCTGGCCAAGCCAAGTATTTATCAGGGATTTCAGGGGGAAAACATAATAGAGCACCACGAAAAGCAAGATCGTATTGTAGGTGATGATCCGGTAATCCACAAACGCCGTGCGACGAAAATAGTTGTAGTGGACCACCCATAAGGCGATCAGGACGAAGAAACTCCCCCCGAACGCGATCAGTTCAAGGCCCCTGGAGTCCCTGGCCAACCAGCTTTCCTCAAGTCCAAGGGAGACGACCATAAGCGTGGCTGCAAAGGCAAATACCCCATCGCTAAGTGCTTCCAACCGCGTGATGTTGTGAGGAAAGGTCATGTCATCTCTCCATTTCTATAACCATGGCCAATTTCCCCTGATTCTCATCATAGGCCAGTCGCGAAATTGAGGCTTTCTGATTATCCAGTGTATACTGAGCAAACCATGAATCACCCTTGTTTGTGTTGTAGCGCAGCAACTGGTTTTCACTTCCGCAGATCACGATCTCGCCGGTTAGCCAGCAAATATCCTGAACCCCTTCCGGAAGGACTGAGATGATCTTATTGTCTCCCGTTCTCGGATCCATGGATTTCAGAATTCTCTTTCCATTTTGGTTGGAGGTATAACTGATTTCTTCAGAACCGGGGATTGTTGAAAGTGACCGTCCGACATCCTTCTGATAGGTGTGGTTACTGCCGTCCTTAAAGTTGACCACGACCAGGTCCATGCGGTCCTCAACCAGTATGGTGCAAACCAGCAATTCCGGATCAACCCACAGGTGGTATCCTATTTTGAGTCCCTCCACAAGAAGGGTCGGGGCCCCGCCCTGAAGGGGGTAGGCATACAGGCGCTGCAGGCCTGTGGTATCCAGCCGTATGGCAGAAACCGCCTCCCTGCCCGGGATCTTCAGAGGGGAATATTCGCTTCCCCCGGGGGTGTTGGAAATCCAGGAAGTAGTCCCCTCCTTCAGGTTGTACCGGGCAATATCTGTTTGTCCGTTCCGTGTCCGGGCGTAGAGGAGCGTGCCATCCTCAAGAAAGGAAGGCTGGTTGTCATACCCCGGATTGTTGGAAATATTCAGGGGGGAAGAATCCAAAATGGCTTCCGCTCCGATATTCAGGTCGGCCAGGAAGACCTCTGTTTCTGGCTGTCCGAAGGCGAGAACTACGCTGCAGAAAGCGAGGATGAGAAACGGGATTTTGGAACTTCGACACATTCTTTCAGGGATGCAGCATCTGGGCCTGCGCATGGAACAACCTCAATTAAACCCCGGAAAGTAGCTATTTGCCGGGAGTTTTACAACTATGCCGCTCCTCCCGGGATCATATTTCGGCAAAGCGCCGGACCAGCTCCCGGGCAGCCCCGATCCCATCCAGGTAATAACGGGCCTGGGTTTTCATCCTGCCTACCTTGACGGTAATGGCATCCCCGGGAAGTTCCTGAAACATGAATTCGTCCGTCCAGTCATCTCCAATGGCAAAGACAAAATCATAGGGTTTCCGGGCAACCATCCGCATGGCAGCCCTGCCTTTATTGACATTGCTGCTCTTGATTTCCACTACCTTGTTCCCGTTCAGTACGCTCAGGTCGTAGTTGGCGATCAGGGACGTCAGGACCGTATTGAGCTCTGAGGCCCGCTTCTGGCCAAAATCGGGATCTGTACTCCGGTAGTGCCAGGCGAGGGAATAGTTTTTGTCTTCGATAAAAGAACCCGGCGTCCGGTCCACAAAAGATTCCAGGACCGGACGGATCTTGGGCATCCAGTCATTTTTCACGTTTTCCAGCAGCCGGAAATCACGCCCTTCTTCCGAGATCCAAACACCGTGCTCTACGATCATGGAGTATTTTTTTCCATCAAACCAGTGCCCCATGGTTTGTTTGTCCCGCCCGCTGATCAGGAAGGTGTCAGTCTTATTTTGCCCGTAAATGGCATCCAGAAGTTCGATGAGCTCCGGATCCGGAATGGCTTTCTGTGGATCATTCTTGAACCCGGCCAGGGTACCGTCGTAGTCCAGGAATAAAATCCGGTTACGGGCATTGCGGTACTGTTCCACCAGGGTGTTGGGCAGATCGAGGGTCAGGCGGCTGGCCACATAAGGGTCATCCTGGTTTTTATGGGACAGGAGGGATTGCATGAAGTCCTGGGGCCATTTTTCCACATTGTACCGTTCCA
>SBFL01000301.1 GCA_006227965.1 Bacteroidota bacterium
GGCTGAACGGGAGGGAAACAACCAGGATCAGGATGCTGATACCTACATTGAGGGTAATGGCCTGAGCAGGCAGGGAGGTAATGTCTTGTAACTTGCCGGCCCCATAGTACTGGGCCATTATAGCAGAAATAGCCGAACGGGTCTGCCCCAGAATCCAGATGAGCATACTCAGAAAAGCCCCCACGATCCCAACCGCGGCCAGGGATTCCAGCCCATCTTCCGGAATGTTTCCCACTATGGCCGTATCCGTAAGGCTCAACAGGGGCTCTGCGATTCCCGCCACAATGGCTGGAATGGCCAGTCGGTTGATATTTTTACGGCTCAGGGCTGGATCCACCGGGTGAAGATAAGAGGAGCTCGTAACAATAAAAAGGATCCGTGCTTTGTTGGTGGAAATATACAGATCCAAGGCGATTATACCCGCGGTTCTCGTAGAATTTCTGGTTTCGACTGTTCTGACTGAAGGTATCAAGCCGGATGGAAACGGCCCCCTCCGACCGTGCCCTGGCCTCTGCATGATCCATGAGTTGGCGGGCATACCCACGTCTTTGGAATTCGGGGTGTATCGCCAGGCGGTGTACATACCGGTTATCCACAGTGGGAGCAATCCATTCCACCTCCCTGTATTCTTCGTCCATGACCTCTGACAGGGCCATGCAGCCCATTATATGCCCTTGTTGCTCCATTACCCACAACTCCCCCCGTTCCAAATCGACCATAAAAGCCTCACGGGACGGATAATTCTCGTTCCACTGATAGATGCCCTTCCGGCAGAGATCGGCCGCACAGGCTTTAGTAAGGCCTATGATATAGGGTATATCAGTTAACTTTGCAGGGCGAATCACCGTTCAGTCATTTTATTGTAAATTTAGAATATTAACCCAAAAGCACCTCTGATGAAAAACATTCTGGTTCCCGTAGGAAACTCTCCGGATTCGCATGAAACCCTGCAATATGCGGTGCAGTTTGCTGCCGAGTTCGGGGCGATGGTCTATGTAATGGAAGTGCTGAATTTAAGTACCCGTGCCGGGGATCTGGCCAATCTGAAGGAAAAGGCTTTGGAAAGCAGCCGGGAACGCGTGCGGGAGCTGATTGAAAAAATCGATCCGGGCCAGGTGGAAATCAAGGCAGCCACCTATTCCGGAGACCTTATCGACGGCCTGAAAGACCTGGACCGGGAATTGGGCATTGATTTGATCATTATCGCGACACGGAGTGTTGAGATGGATGATGAACTCTATTTGGGGAGTACATCCGGGAGGATCATTAAACGGACCGATATACCAACGCTTATTGTGCCCAAGGGGAACAAATTTGCGCCCTATACAAAAATCCTGACAGCTTTTAAATCAGGGGTGCTCAAGCGAAATCGAATCCTGAATCCGCTGATTGAAATCCAGAGAAAGTATTCATCGGACATCAGTTTGTTGCTGGTGAAAACCCCGGGCTATACAGATGATGATCTAAAGATCAACACGGCCCTTATGGATATAAGCAGTCAGGTTACGATGACTGAACAGGCGAACACTTATCTCGGGGTCCTGGAGCAGCTGGAACGCCACCAACCTGATCTGCTGTGTGTATTCCGAAGAAAGCGCGGTTTCTTTTCTGCGCTTTGGGAGAAGAACCGGATCCCTAAATCCGAATTCGCGGTGAGGATTCCGGTACTTGTGCTCAGTGTAAAGAAGTACTAGTGGTCCTGATAATTCATTTAAATTGGTTGGATTTGCAAGGGTTTTGCGGTCAGGATTGATAAATTGTTGCTGGGGGGGCGGGCCCTATGAGAAATCCTAAGCCCCTGTTTGATATAACTCATGTCTCCCTTTATAAGGAGTTTCTTCCGTCCTGCAATTACAGTTCGCTTCACCTGCCGGCTCAGGTGTATGGAAACAAAAAATCCGCACAAATAAATTTGGCGGATTTTCAGGTCTTAATCCACAGCCGAACTGTAATCGCGAACTGTGAGAAATCGTGGAGAATACCGGAGTCGAACCGGTGACCTCTTGCATGCCATGCAAGCGCTCTAGCCAGCTGAGCTAATCCCCCGTGAACTAGACCGCAAAAATAAAGACATTTTCCGGAACATTCAAAATAGAGGATGTATTTTCTGGGCAAGTGACGGACCGGTTGCATATTCCGGATATTTTGTAGTTTCAGACCGGTAAACAAAAGACAGAACATATGAAGGAGTTAAAGGGCAAGGTTGCATATATAACCGGGGGCTCCAAGGGGATTGGTTATGGAATTGCTGAAGTACTGTTACAACAGGGAATGAAAGTAGCCATAAGTGGACGACACAGGGCAGATCTGGAAAAGGCTGTTAAGGCGCTTGGGAGTTCAAACGTATTTCCCCTGGTATCAGATGTTAGCAGGGCTGCCGATGAAAAAGCTGCTGTGCAAAAGATCGTGGGGAAATGGGGGCAACTGGATGTGGTGGTAGCCAATGCGGGGGTCGGACATTTTGCACCCGTTGACCAATTGGAGGAGGAAGCGTGGAACCAAATGATCAATACCAACCTGAGCGGGGTATTCCATACGCTCAAGGCGGCGTTGCCACCCCTTAAGGATTCAAAGGGTTATTACATCACGATCGCCAGCCTGGCGGGAACCAATTTCTTTCCCACAGCAGCCGGTTACAATGCGACCAAGTTTGGCGTGGTGGGTTTTACCCAGGCTGCAATGCTGGACCTGAGGCCCCACGGCATAAAAGTTTCCACGATTATGCCGGGATCGGTGGCCTCTCATTTCAATGATCATGTTCCCAGTGAGGAAGATGCCTGGAAGATTCAGCCCGAGGATATCGGAACCCTGGTGCTCGACCTCCTAAAGATGCACCCGAGGACCCTGCCGAGTAAAATAGAAGTCCGCCCGACGCGTCCGGATTTGAAATAGTCATGTCAGCTGGGGTTGGGAAAAGGGTATTTCCGGATTGAAAATCGTCCCTATCAGGATCTGTAGTGTCCCCTGGAATTGCTCCAGGGTCTCTTTTGTAATGGATTCATCATATTTCCTGCCCCCAATCTGAAGCCCATACCACTGAAACCCCGATGCGATTTTTTTAAAGGAGAACGCTCCGGCCTTCATACTGCTGTGGGAATAGATTTCGGAATCCTGCAGTAACCAGGAATAACAGAGTACCTGGAAAGCCTTTGATTTGGCAGGATCTGTATGAAGATCTTCCCAATCCCTGATTCGCAGGTCGGACGGTTCTACCTTCCCGGTTTTGTAATCAATTATTTGCAGCTCGCCGTCGACCTCTTCAATCCGGTCCACCGTACCTTTTAGGAATATCGGGAATTCGAGTCCAGGGAGGCCCTTTAGCTCCCGCCTCAGCTTCTTTTCCACCCCCAGCAGGCGTACCTTGTGATTACGGATGCGCGAGGCCTCCATTTCATAGAACATTTCGAGGTATTTTTTCATTACCTCCAGGGCGATGAGGTTTTTTCCCCTGGCAGCATTCCCTTTAAGATAATGCTTCTGAAATGCATGATGCAATTCGGTGGGAGCGGCATCCTTCATATGGGCTATATGCTCCTTTGTCAGGACCTGGTTCACGAATGGCAGATAAAGACATTCCAGGGTATCGTGGATCACTGTCCCAAAGGTGCTGGCTGCTATGGTTTCCTCCAACTCATCTGATTCCCGGATTCCCAGCAGATTCTTGCGGTAGAATTCCATGGGGTCCGCAACATACTGGCTCAGGGCGGTAGGAGAGAAACCGGCAGCGGCCCGGGCCCGAAGCCTATCCAGCAAGTCGCTGCTCTTGGGAATCTCCGCGGCATTCTTGGGAACTGTCCCGGCTAAAGGGGTGGCCAGGCTGTGCCGCACGTAGGTCGAAAGAACCGGATCATTGCACAATTGCCGAACAAAACGGCTGGCTTCTCCCCCTTCCAGAACATCCGGCTCCGTATTGTAGGTGATATAGATGTTTTTGGCCCTTTGCAGCAAGCGGTAAAAGTGATAGGTGTACACTGCATCTTTTTCCTTAAAAGTGGGCAGGCCGAAGGCCTTTTTCACATCAAAGGGTATGAAGGAATTATTGCTTTTCCCCGAGGGAAGAATCCCTTCGTTCACCGACGTAATGATCACGTTTTCAAAATCCAGGTTCCTGCTTTCAAGCATCCCCATAACCTGAAGCCCTTCAAGGGGTTCTCCCTGAAAGTCGATTCGGTCTTCCTGAAGAAGCTGGTCATAAAGCATCCGCAAGGCTTTCATGCTGTTGATAAAAGGGTGTTGGCTGCAGAGTTCGTCGAGTTGATTGAAAAGCAGGTGCAGGTGGTGCAGATACTCCAGGCTCAGGGAATCCCCTTCCCCCTGATAAAATGGTTTAAGCCCTTCAAGCAGGCCGATGCACCGGGTGATTACTTGCCGTGGGTCAGGGGTTGTTTCAAGAGTGAACAGTGGGATTATTGCTCCGGGGAAACGGAATTTTCTCAGATCTTCCCCGCCCACAAAGAACGTGTTTTCCCGGATCAGGTCTCTGCTGGCTTCTCCCTGATCAAAACCCGAACTACGGAACCAGTTCTGAAGGAAAGGATGTGAGAGGACCTTAAGGACCTCCTTCAGGGGAAAACCCCTTTTGCCCCTCCCTAGAAACATCTCGAAGAGAATTCCGAAAAGATGGGCTGCCGGCGTATCTTTCATTGGATAACCCATGGTGATATTCACGCCTTCTAATTGCCCGGGCAGTGCGTGCAGGACCGGATTCAAGAGTGACTCTTCCCCCAGGACCAGGGCCGTACCGGAGATATCTCCCTTCTTTTCCTCCAGGATGGACTCTACCAGGGATCCGCAGAATTTTGACTGACTCACGGATTTTGGCAATCCGGTGATAGCTATTTTTTTAGGGCCGGTTAAATGGTTGCTGATCCCATTCAGGGGAGCGTCATGCAAGGATTGCCACGACTTCCTGTGTTTTCTGATAAAAAGTCCGGCGTCGTGTACCGGGTTGTCCAGATAATGCGGGTCTGCATCCCAATAGATATGGGCATTTCCGTCTTTCAGGATATTTTGAATGATCTTCTCTTCGGCCTTGTTCAGCGCGTTGAACCCAAGGAAAATGTGAGTTTTATCCCTGCTTTCTTCCATATAGGCAGGCAGGTTGTTTACAGCCTTTCGATAAACCTGCCCCTGGTATCCAAGGCCTTCAGATTCCAGGGCCGACCTGAATTCATGGTAGAGGGGCTTCAGGGATTTCCAGAATCGGACCCGTTTGTCTATCATGGGGGTAGAGGAACCATCCAGTGTCCAGTGGCGTATTTCCTGAATGGAGCCCAAAAACCGAAAGAATTCGTCGGTTTCTACCAGATAACGGTCTAGTTCATTGAAATCCTGGAGCAACATCTGTCCCCATTTGCTGAAATCGAAGAAAGATTCCTTCTCCAGTCCCTCCTGATCGAGGTAGGCCTCATACAGGCTGAAGAGCAGTTTAGTGGGTGTGGCATACCGCAATCCGGAGATTTCCTCTACAAAATTTTCTATGCTTGAAATTTTCGGGGCCAGCATGGTCTTGCCTGCCTTCACCGCCATTAGATTTTTGAGGAAGAAACCGGCCCGCTTGCTGGGCAGCACAAAGAAACAGTCCTCCGGTCGTGTTTTCCAGAGGTTGAAATTATCCAGGACGGATTCTAAGAAGGACTGCATAGTCTAAAAATAAAAAAGCCCCGGCATTTTGCCAGGGCTTTTCCTAATATGAATTAGTTACAACTTACTTAGTCGTTGGGAGTTTCTCCGTGGATTTCAACCCTACGGTTAGTCCTTCTTCCTTCATTGGTATTGTTGTCAGCGATCGGACGATCTTCACCGTAACCTACGGCGGTCATCCTTTCAGAAGGAATTCCTTTCTCGATAAGGTAATTCATTACTGACTGAGCCCTTTCCTGAGAAAGACGCTGGTTCAGTTCGGCACTACCTGTGCTATCAGTGTGTCCTTCAATTCTGAAGGTAACGTTCGGATAGTCATCAAGGATGTCTGCTATGTTATTCAGGACTGCTTCAGACTGAGGCTTGATAGTAGACTTGCCAGTATCGAACAGGATGGTCTTAGCGTAGTCAAGAAGCGCCTTGCGGACAGCTTCGGTAACTTCAGGGCAACCCTGGTTGGCTACGGTTCCAACGAGATCCGGGCACCTGTCATCTTTGTCGGGAACTCCGTCACCATCGCGATCCGGCCATGGGCATCCGTTGTTCTCAGCAGGTCCGGGTACGGTTGGGCACTCATCATCCTTGTCAGCTACACCGTCACCATCAGTATCCGGGCATCCGGCAAGGGCAACGAGGCCAGGAGTGTTCGGGCACGCATCGTCTTTATCTATAACAGTATCTCCGTCTGAATCAGGACATCCGTTATATTCTTTTGGTCCGGGAGTGTTCGGACAGGCGTCTTTGGAATCTTCGATTCCGTCACCGTCGGTGTCAGGACATCCGTTGAATTCTACGAGACCAGGAACTTCTGGACAGGCATCATCTTTGTCATAGATACCATCACCATCGGTGTCAGTTCCACCAAAACGGATGGATAGACCAGCCATGTGCTGGAAGTGAGTAACCCCGTAATCCTCAAATGCGTGTTTGTACATAGACTGGACGGTAAGACCCAGCCAGTCGTTGAACCAGTAGTTAAAACCAAGACCTCCATTCACGGTTCCGGCCCCGATTTCATCTACCCAGGTGTAACCTCCACCGAATTCAACAAAAGGATCAAACCTGGTGCTACGGCGGAAATTGTATTTAATTGTACCGTCAACAGCATAGTGTGAAACGTCGTCTACCTTGAGGTCCCCGAGTTTGGAGATGCGGTTAAGGGAACCGCGAACACCAACGGAGAAACCGTCTCCTACGTAACGGGAAACTCCGAGGTAAGAGATGGAAGGCAGGATGTTCCAGTGGTCGTTAACATTGAAGTACTCATCAAACAAAGCTCCTGTTTCATAGGAAGGCAGGAAAGAAGCCGGATCGGAGTTCGTTGGATAAACGTCGATCGCGTTAATACCAAGGGTAAACTGCCATGGATTATCCTCATCCTGAGCTTGGACATTGTTAAACCCTAATAAAACCAGGGCAACAACCAATAATCTGCTAAGCTGTTTCATGTTCAAAATTTTAAGTTTAAGTGTTTATCAGACGCAAATGTAAGTTGTTAAAAATTATTAACAAAATCAAACCCTCATTTTTTCTGGGTTGTTTTCGCGACTGTATACCTAATTTATATTACCTCTAATTTAAATCACGTCCAATTCTCGTCCAACCTCCGTAAAGGCAGCTATTGCCTTGTCCAGATGGGCCCTTTCGTGGGCTGCCGATAATTGTACCCGGATCCGCGCCTTTCCCTTGGGGACAACGGGATAAAAGAATCCAATCACATAGATACCTTTATCGAGGAGCCTCGATGCCATTTTCTGAGAAAGCTTTGCATCGTACAGCATAACCGGAACTATGGCGGAATCCCCGTCTATGATGTCAAAACCCGCCTCCTTCATGCCCTTTTTGAAGTAAGCAGTGTTCTCATCAAGGCGTTCTTTCAGGCTGTTATCTCTTTCGAGCAGGTCAAACACCTTTAAGGATGCCCCAACAATGGCCGGAGCAAGGCTGTTTGAAAACAGATAGGGACGAGAACGCTGCCGTAGCATTTCTATTATTTCCTTACTACCCGTGGTATACCCGCCCATGGCTCCCCCAAGGGCTTTGCCGAGGGTGCCCGTGATGATATCCACGCGGCCCATAACACCCTTCTCCTCCAGGGTCCCGACCCCGTTGGGCCCTATAAATCCGGTAGCATGGCACTCATCTATCATTACCATTGCATCATATTTTTCGGCCAGGTCACAGATTTCGTCCAGGGGGGCTACCAATCCATCCATGGAGAAAACCCCGTCCGTAACGATGATCTTGAAGCGGGACTTATCCTCATGGGCCTGTTTGAGTTGTGTTTCCAGATCTGCCATGTCCCCATTGGCATATCGGAACCGCTTTGCCTTGCACAGCCTGACGCCATCGATTATAGAGGCATGGTTAAGGGCGTCGGAAATAATAGCATCCTCCGGACCCAGCAGGGGTTCGAAAAGTCCTCCGTTCGCATCGAATGCCGCTGCATACAGGATGGTGTCTTCTGTCCCGTAAAACTCAGCTATCCTTTTTTCAAGTTTCTTATGGATGTCCTGGGTCCCGCATATAAAGCGCACAGAAGACATCCCGAAACCATGGCTGTCCAGGGTGTCTTTAGCGGCCTGAATAACTTCGGGGTGGGCCGAGAGCCCAAGGTAATTGTTGGCACAGAAGTTCAGTACCTCCTGCCCGGTTGAAATTTTAATGACCGGGCCCTGAGGGGAGGTAATGATGCGCTCCTCCTTGAAGAGACCCGCTTCTCTGATGGAGGTTAATTCTTTCTCAAGGTGTTCTTTTACTGATCCATACATATCAAAGGAATTCTGGAGTTACTTCATTTTCTTCGATGTAGACTAATATAGCGGATTCCACCGAAAATCCGCTTTCCTCCACCGCCTTCTTGTAAGCCAGGACCTGGGTGCGATGCTCAGGGTTTCGGCCACCGGTTTTGTAATCCAGTACCGTAGCCCTGTCTTTGCGAAAAACCAGTCGGTCAGGACGTAAAACCTGCCCGTCTTTTGTTAGGATTTCCCATTCGTTAAGGACCCGGAGGCCGGTGTCAAAATAGGGCGCCAGCAAAGGGTGGTCCATAACTTGCAGGATCAGGGCATGCATCCTTCCGGCATCCGGCTTTTTAAGGAGACCTTCAAAGACCAGTTGTCCCAGAGTTTTTTCGATGTCTTTATGGCTTGAAATAAGGCTGAGGGCATAATGAAGGACATTGCCGAAACGCATGGCTTCTGCACGTTCTGTTCCCCAGAGGCGGCCTGGTTTGGTGACGAACCTCAGAGAATTTTTGTCCCTTGCCGAGTACCTGAAATGCACCGGGTCACGGGGGGGAAGCGCAGCAGAATCGTGTTCGGTGTCCAGGGAACCGAAGGAATAATGCATCCGGCCTTCTTCCCAAATGCCTTTGTCACGCAGATAAAGGGTGTATAGGTCCCCGTATTTCTGTGGAGCCCCTCTTGAATCTTCTGTGCCCCGCTCCCTGCTGATCACATATAGAGCCTTAATGGCGCGTGTATGGGCCACATAAAGCAGGTTATAGGCATCAAGCTCCTGTTTTTCGCGTACCTCATGATATAGACTGGGCGCCGGAGGCTCATATTCCAGAAGTTCTTTTTTCATACCCAGCAGCACATACCGGAACCCTTCAAAACTGGAGGGTTCAACCTCAAGCCATATTTTCTCATTTCTTTCCCTGTATATGGAAGTATCTGCAAAGGGCAGTATGACCACAGGGAACTCAAGGCCCTTGGCTTTGTGGATGGTCATCAGGGTTACCGCGTTGAATCCTTCCGGGGCCGTGATGCTCAGCTGGTCCTCCTTCGCTTTCCAGTATTCAAGGAAAGCCTGAATGGAAGAATCGTACTTCTGGCTTACCTCCAGTACCAAATCCATCAGGAAGATCAGATAGGCATCTTCCCTGCCTCCCAGGGCGAACTTCCCAATGGCCTCTTCCAGCAGATCGTAAACCGGTTTCAGCCGTACAACCTGAGGATTGATCTGGTACTGCTCCGCAAGCAGGGAATCCACATCATCCAAATGGCAGATTATCCAAGCGTGCAGGTCTTCCTGGTCCCGGCCCAGGAAAAGCAGCATCCCAAAAACGTGGTTTTTATCCTCGGGATTCAGCAGGTAGTTCAACAAGTGGATCAGAAATTGTATTTCAGGGTGCTTCTTAAGAAGAAGGGTTTCGGAGGAGATTACCGGGATTCCGGCCTTCATCAGGTGGTCCGACAGAAGCACTCCTTCCTTTGTGAGCCGGGTCAGTATGGAGATATCCCCATAGGTATATCCAATTGCCAGCAAGTCGTTTATAATGCTCAGCGTCCTGTTGAGATATTCTTCCTCGGCGGACTCGCTATTCCTGGGAATAAAATCGATCTGTACCAGGCCTGGTTTGTCGTGCTGATGGGCCTGACGGCTTCCGGTCAAAAACAGATCCGCGTAGGCCTCCCGTTTCATATACCTGCTGAGGTGACTGAAGAATTCATTGTTAAACTCGATAAGGGGCCTGTGGCTCCTGTAGTTTCGCGGGAGGGCTTCCCTTCCGGGCTCCAGGGTAAAAGGATTTCCGCTACCGTCAATCAAGCTCAGGAATTGCTCTGCCTTGCCGCCCCGCCAGCGGTAAATGGCCTGTTTGGCATCGCCTACCAGGACCAGGGATCCCTGTTCTCCCTGCTCGTCCTGACCCTGCAGGGCGTTCCCGATCAGTGGGACCAGGTTCATCCACTGCATTTCTGAGGTGTCCTGGAACTCATCTATGAAATAATGGCGGTATCGCTCTCCGAGCCTCTCATAGATATAGGGGGCTGGCTGGTCTTTCAATTCCCTGGAAATGATTGAGTTGAAGGAAGATATAGGCAGGTATCCGCCTTCTTCCCTCAAGGTGTCCAGTTCCTGTTGGAGCATCCCTAACACTGTAAAGGGTGCTATCTGATAGTAGGCATTTGCAAAAAATTTACGCTGGTTTATCCCCTGCCGAATACGCTGAAAACGGGTTGTGAGCTCTGGAAGCAACTGGTCCATGACACGTTGTTTTGCCTCAGCTACTCTTTTTGGGTACAGGGGCTCCTCTCCGAAGTTTTCTTTCCACCCGGCAGTGAAATCCTGATCAAAAGCACCCTCATGGATTTTTTGGATGAATTTCGGGAAAGCCCCCCGGTTAAAGTCCGACTGTTCTAACCGGTGGGTATCCAGTATTTTCAGAATTTCCTCTGCCTCGGCTTTCAGTTGCTCTTCTGCGCGCCTGCGTTTTTTGTACAGTGCATTTTTCAGGCGGATAAAGTCATCAATGCTTCTCCCGGTAAACTCCCCCAAATAGACATGCTGGTTTTCATCAAAAAGGGACTTCCCCATTTCAAAAAGGTCCCAGCTTATATCCCAGCTGCGGTCTTCCTCGGTTTTTTCAAGTGCAAAGTCGATTAAAACTCCGGTCAACCTGGGGTGACCACCCGCCTTGTTCACCAGGGAATCCACGGCCTCCTGCAATAGCGTGTCTGTATCGAGCACGACTTCAAAATTCGGGGGCAAGTCAAGGTCCTGGGCAAATGTCCGGAGAATTCGGTGGTTGAACTTGTCTATGGTAGAAATGTCGAAAAAAGCATAATTGTGAAGCAGTTCCTGCAGTACAGTTTGACTTCGTACCACCAGGGTCTGGGAATCTGTCTTCAGAGCTTCCCTCACTGCATGGAAGAGATCCGGGGCCTTGTGGGGGTCGGTTACCACGGAGAATTCCATGAGATTTGTTAATATGCGGTTTTTGAGTTCGGCGACGGCTTTATTTGTGAAGGTTATTGCCAGGATCTGCCGGAAGGCCTGCCGGGCACCTGGCTTCAGCAACAGTATCAGGTATTCCCTGGCCAGGGTAAATGTTTTACCGGACCCGGCGGAGGCATCGTAAATCCTGAATGCTTTAAAATCGGAACTCATCCAATGCAAAATAAGGATTCTGCCCTGGTTCTTAACAATTAATTAGCGCAAAGTGTTTGTTAAAATCTGTATTTTTGATCAACACGAATTTTAACAAAAATAAAGACCTATGTCATTCCAACTACCCAATTTACCCTATGCATACGATGCCCTGGAGCCCCACATTGACGCACGGACCATGGAAATTCACCATACCAAGCATCATAACGGATATACCACAAAGCTGAACGGGGCCATTGCCGGAACAGATCTCGAGGGAAAATCCATAGAAGATATCCTGTCAAATTTGGACATGTCCAATATGGCCGTCCGAAACAACGGAGGGGGTTATTTTAATCACTGTCTCTACTGGGAGGTGATGTCCCCGGATGGCGGGGGCAGCCCTGAAGGTGCCCTTGCATCTGCTATCAACGCTGCATTTGGTTCCTTCAACGGGTTTAAAGATGCTTTCAGCACGGCCGCCGCAGGACGTTTCGGCTCAGGTTGGGCCTGGCTGTGTGTCCACAAAGGCGGCAAAGTCGAAGTGTGTTCCACTGCGAATCAGGATAACTCCCTTATGCCGGGAGTAGGTTGCGGAGGACACCCGATACTGGGTATCGATGTGTGGGAACACGCATACTACCTGCACTATCAGAATCGGCGTCCGGATTACATCGAGGCCTTCTTCAATGTAATCAACTGGGAAAAAGTCGCAGAGCAGTTCGAGGCACACAAATAAATCTGCCCTGTAAAAGAGAGGTAAACCCCGGGGATATCCGGGGTTTTTTTATGACTGCCGGAATAAGAAAAGGGCAGAGAAGTCTCCACCCTTTTCATCCCAAATCTTACCATAAACTTAACCTACTTATGCTATGGCAGGACTAAAATACTGGTATTAAGGGGAATAAAAAAGAAAATTCTCCAAAATCCGCAATTAAAATCAGTATTGGAGAGGTGTCTGTCTGAAATATGCGGGGCTATTTGGGTGAGTATCAACAAATAAAAAGGCAAGGTTTGCACCTTGCCTTTTCCCCAAATCTTACCATGAACTTAACCTACTTATGCTATGGTTCTTCGAAAGTAAGCCGAACCTTGTTCAGATAAAAAGCTTTTGGATAAACACCCTTAAAAACCGTTGAATGGCCCTGCTTTTAATCGTTTGTGAGAGAAGTAGTACGAAGTATTCAGAAGGAGGCTTCATCAGGTAGGAAAAATAAAAAAGGTGGAGAAAGCTCCACCTTTTTTGCCCCAAATCTTACCATGAACTTAACCTACTTATGCTATGGCTTTTCTAAAGTACTCTGGATGCATGCCCACAGGCTAAAAAGCCGATAAAACACACATTTTGTCGATGAAATGCATTAATGTGTGCATTTCGTCGATCAGCCTCAGTAAGCACGCTGGTTTTTGCCCTCGTAGAAATTCATAAAGGCCCGGTTAACCACCTTGTTCCCGCCCGGGGTGGGGTAGTTCCCGGTGAAATACCAGTCACCCAGGTTCCCCGGGCATGCCTTATGCAGGTTTTCAATGGTCTGATAGATAATTTCCACCTCCGCTTTAATGTCCTGTGGGCTGAGGAGTTCGGCTATTTTGAGCGAGATTTCTTCTGCGGTGAACGGAGCATAAAATTCCTTGACATAATTTACCACTTGGGTATCCGGCATTTCGATTTGCTCCCTGCATTTTTGATAGATCTCCTCGATGAGGTTTTCCGTACCCCGATCCTTGTGAAGGGCAAGTGCCGCCCTGAAGGCGATGAAATCTTCCAGCTTGGCCATGTCGATCCCGTAACAATCGGGGTACCGGATCTGAGGGGCCGAGGAAATGACAATGATTTTTTTCGGGTGGAGCCGGTCCAGGATACGGAGGATACTTTTCTTAAGCGTGGTCCCCCGGACGATACTATCGTCTATGATTGCCAGATAATCCCCCTTTTCAACAGAGCCGTAGGTGATATCATATACGTGGGCAACCAGGTCATCACGGCTGCTGTCCTGGGTTATAAAGGTCCTCAACTTGGCATCTTTGATGGCTACCTTTTCGATACGTGGCCTGACATCGAGGATTTCGTGCAGGGCTTCGCTGCTGATTTCGGGACCGAGTGCCAGGATCTGTTCCTCTTTTTTCTTATTTAGAAAGTTCTGCGCTTCCCTGATCATACCCAGGAAGGATGTTTCTGCCGTATTTGGGATATAGGAGAATACCGTGCCCCGAATATCGTTGTCAATGGCCTTCAGGATATGAGGGAACAGAAGTCTTCCAAGTTCTTTTCGCTCCTCGTAAATCTCCTTGTCATTCCCCCTTGAGAAATAAATCCGTTCAAAGGAGCATGCCTTTCGCTCCCGCGGTTCCTGGATCATATCAATGGAGGATGTCCCATCCTTCTTTATGATAATCGCATGGCCGGGGGGGAGCTCCTGCACCTCCTCGTAAGCCACGTTAAACACCGTTTGAATGGCCGGTCTTTCCGATGCGACCACCACCACTTCATCATCCCTGTAGTAATACGCCGGGCGTATCCCTGACGGGTCCCGCAGGACAAAGGCATCCCCATGCCCAAGCATGCCGGCCATGGCATAGCCCCCGTCCCAGTTCTTTGAAGATTTTTTCAGAATCTTGGCGACTTTCAGCCTTTCGGCGATCATCGGAGTGGCCTCCATCTTGCTGAAGCCTTCCTTTTTGATCTGCTTGTAAAGTTTTGCGACCGCATCGTCAAGGAAATGTCCGATCTTTTCCATAACGGTGATAGTATCGGCCATTTCCTTGGGGTGCTGCCCGAGTTGTACCAGGTTGTCGAACAGCTCCCGCACATTGGTCATATTGAAGTTGCCGGCCACGATGAGGTTCCTGTGCATCCAGTTGTTCTGCCTGAGGAAGGGGTGAACGCTCTCGATGCTGTTTTTGCCAAAGGTGCCGTAGCGCACATGGCCCAGCAGTACCTCTCCTATATAGGGCAGGTATTTTTTCATCCACGAAACATCGGAGGCAGACTCCGGCGAATCCTTCAGGGAGGTATTAATGCGCAGATTTATCCGGTCGAAAATGTCCTGGATGGGCTGGGCTTCAATGGAGCGAACGCGGCTCATGTAGCGCTCTCCGGGGTCCATGTCCAGTTTGATGCTGGCAAAACCGGCGCCATCCTGACCCCGGTTGTGCTGCTTCTCCATCATGAGGTACATTTTGTTGATCCCGTAGAAAGCCGAACCGTATTTTTCCTGATAGTAATCCAGGGGTTTCAGCAGTCTAATCAGGGAAATCCCACATTCGTGTTTTATGGCATCGCTCATTCAGACGTTATTATAAAATCCCCCGTTTCCAGAGGCGCTATTGCACTTCAAAATCAAACTGTGTCAAATCCCTGAATTGCTGCAACCTGTAAGCAATTTCATCGGATCTGAGATCCAGCAGGCGTTCCGTCCCAAAACGCTCCACACAAAAGGATGCCAGGTTGGCCCCGTGTATCACGGCATTTTTGAGGTTCTCGAACGAAAAATTCCGGGTCTCGGCCAGATAGCCTGTAAAACCTCCCGCAAAAGTGTCTCCTGCTCCCGTAGGATCGAAGACTTCTTCCAGGGGCAGGGCCGGGGCAAAAAAGATACGCTTCCTGTGGACCAAAAGGGCGCCGTTCTCCCCTTTTTTTATCAGCACATATTTTGGTCCCATATTGCTGATTTTGGCTGCAGCGCGGACCAGGGAATATTCCCCCGAAAGTTGTCTGGCTTCCTCGTCATTGATGGTGATCACATCCACCATTCCGATTACCTCCAACAGGGAATCCCAGGTGTGCTCCATCCAGTAATTCATTGTGTCCAGTACAGTGAACCTTGGCCGGGAGTCGAGTTGGCTGAGTACCTGCATCTGGATTTCCGGGTGCAGGTTCCCGAGCATGACCACCTCCGCACCCCGGAACGCAGCGGGGACCTCCGGGTCAAAATCGGCAAGTACGTTGAGTTCGGTGGAAAGGGTATCTCTTTTGTTGAGATCGTTCTGGTATTTGCCGCTCCATGTAAAAGTCCTGCCACCCGGCACCACTTCAAGCCCTTCGATGTCGATGTCTTTTTCCTTCAGCAGTTCCAGATACTTTGAAGGGAAATCTTCCCCGACTACAGAGACAATGCCCGGCTTCACCCTGTAGTTCGCAGCGGCAAGGCCGATAAAAGTGGCGGCCCCTCCGAGTATTTTATCCGTTTTTCCGAAAGGTGTCTCGATAGTATCGAAAGCGACAGTTCCTACAACCAGTAGTTTGCCCACGTCTTCTTGAATTTTGCTGCAAATATACGGTTTTGAATCGCGATATCTATCAGTTGGCGGGAAAGGGATCGGGGGGGATTATTTCCTGCCGAAATCAGCGGGGATTTCTCCCCATGCCCGGGTCTCCCATTTGACCACTGGGGTAGTGTAACTGTTGTTCTGCAGCCAGTGTTCTGCCCGTCGAATCAAGTGGAATAACTCCCCGTTCTTATCTGATTCCTTTAAACGGGTATTGCACTTCTTCTTCTTTACCCAGCTGATGGCTGTACGGGAATCCGAATAGATGACGCGGTTGCTGTTCCTTTTCTTAAGGTAGGCCAGCCCGTGCACGATGGCCAGGAATTCACCTATATTGTTGGTTCCCTCATGAAAGGGCCCCTGTGCAAACAGCGTTTTTCCCGAACGGGTATCCACTCCCTGGTATTCCATAACCCCCGGGTTCCCGCTCGAGGCTGCGTCCACGGCAATGGAATTGTAACTTGGCGGGCCTATGCGGGCCAGAGTTTCCCTGTCTGCTTCCGATTTTACCTTCCTGGCTTTAAGGGTCTCCTCGTAAGATTTATCAAAGGCAGCCCTGGCTTCTTCCTTTTCAGGGAATCCCATGTAACGGGCCCCTTCAAAACCCTGGATCTGTTTTTTACAGTCGTTCCAGTTTTCGTATATGCCCGGTTTTTTGCCCTTCCAAACCACGTAGTACTTATTCTTCCCGGCCATGGCTTAACCGAATAAAAGGTTGCTGATGACCTCGGGGTAGTGCTTGTATTCCAGCTTGTGGATTTTTCCAGCCAGGCTTTCCGGGGTTTCCCCTTCCGTGATTACAACCTTCTCCTGCAGGATAATGGCTCCCTGGTCATAGGCCTCGTTTACAAAATGCACTGTAATACCGGATTCTTTCTCCCCGTGTTTCAGGACGGCCTCGTGCACATGCATCCCGTACATGCCTTTTCCCCCGAACCCCGGCAGCAGGGCCGGATGGATGTTGATTATTTTTTGGGGGAAGGCCCGGACCATATCCTCGGGGATCTTCCACAGGAACCCGGCCAGGATGATAAGATCCGGCTCGAGGCCTCTGAGCAAATGAAGAAGTCCGTCCAGTTCCTGAAAAGCGGGTCGGTTAAAGCAGAATAAGGGCAACTTCAGGCGCTTGCACCGGTCGACGACCCCGGCTCCCGGGTTATTACAGAGGACGCCTTTGATCCGAACTCTGGAATCCTCCCTGAAAAAGGAGGCGATATTCTCCACGTTTGAGCCTGATCCTGAAGCAAATAATACGATATTCTTCTGGCTTTGCATTGCCTGGGGGGACGGGTAAAATTCCTGACAAATGTACTATTGTTGACCCTAAAATGTGTATATTGGAATACAATTTGTCGGCAAAACGGGTATTTAATCCAAAGTTTTTTATTTTTGCCATCATTTTAATTTAAAACCTTACAATATGTCAGACATTGCATCAAGAGTAAAGGCTATCATCGTAGATAAGCTGGGTGTTGACGAAAATGAGGTGGTAGCTGAAGCCAGCTTCACCAACGACCTGGGGGCAGATTCATTGGATACCGTGGAGCTGATCATGGAATTTGAGAAGGAATTTGATATTCAGATACCTGATGATCAAGCGGAAAATATAGCAACAGTTGGCCAGGCCATCAGTTATATTGAGGAGGCCAAGAATTAATGATAACATACTATTGAGTAGTTAAATTATCCATGCGGTAACCATGCTGCGTGGATAATTTTTTTTAATTTACGCTTGGGTTAGACAGCAACTAAAGAGATTCGTTCCATGCAAAGAAAACGAGTGGTAGTTACAGGTCTGGGAGCCCTTACACCCATTGGTAACAATGTGGATGCTTACTGGGAAGGCCTTAAAACTGGCAAGAGCGGAAGTGCCCTGATCACCTACTTCGATACCGAAAAATTCAAGACCAAATTTGCCTGCGAATTAAAGGGGTTTGACCCCATGGAGTATTTTGATCGCAAGGAAGCCAGGAAACTCGATCGCTTCACCCAGTACGCTCTTGTTTCCTCCGACGAGGCCATCGCTGATGCGGGTCTTGACCTGGAAAAAGTGGATAAATTCCGCGTTGGGGTCATTTGGGGTGCGGGCATCGGTGGTTTGGAGACTTTTCAGACAGAAGTGCTGAACTTTGCCAAGGGTGACGGTACACCCCGGTTCAATCCCTTCTTTATTCCCAAGATGATCGCAGATATTGCCCCTGGCAATATTTCTATAAAGCATGGTTTCATGGGGCCGAATTACACCACGGTATCGGCCTGTGCCTCCTCCGCCAATGCCATGATCGATGCCCTGAACTATATTCGTATGGGGTATTGTGACGTAGTGGTGACAGGAGGTAGTGAGGCCGCCGTAACCATTG
>SBFL01000343.1 GCA_006227965.1 Bacteroidota bacterium
TATCATGCGAAGAGTTTTTGATCCGCACGAAAGTACAAACGGGCAAAAAGCCATCCCAGGAATGCCCCTGCAAGGGAGCCGCTCAGCACATCAAGGGGGTAATGGACCCCCATGTAGATCCTGCTGTAGGCCACCAGCAGCGCCCAGAAAAGAAGGAGGGCTGCCCAAACCAGGCGACGGCTACCCCAAAAGATCCCAAAAAATATAGCCAGGCCAAAGGAATTTGCGGCATGGGCAGAAAAATATCCGTAGCGCCCCCCGCAGCTCTCTTTTACCAGGCGTACCATTCCTTCGAGTTCGGGCTCGTGGCAGGGTCGCAGGCGCTGCATGCCGTATTTGAAAAAATTGGCCAGCTGGTCTGTACAGGTTATCAATAAACCGATGAAGATCAGGAAAACCCCCGTGCGCTTCCAGCCAATTTCCCGCACAGTGAGGTATAACAAAAGGGCATAGAGGGGAAGGGCTGCCCATTTATCGGACAGAGCCGTCCAGAACGGGTCCCAGGCAGGCGACCCGAGCCCGTTGAGGAAAACAAACCATTCCTGGTCTTTTTCAATCAGGCTTTCCCACATATCAATCCTGGTAACGGGAGACTTCCCGGTCGTAAAATTCGGTGGCCTCCGCTATGAGCTTTTCGGCTTCCAGTTCCAGTTCTTTCCGGTCCTCGGCCGAGAACTCCTCCAGCCATTCCACTTCGTCATTTTCCAGATTGATGATAAACCGGGGGTAGTCGGTATGCACAATATAGATGGCATCCGGATGGTCCGTATTATCCCCCAGCAGGAATTTCGGGATTTTCATCAGCACAGGGTTTTAGGTCATGATCCACCGCCTGTAGCCCTATGGGGGAGCTGCAATAACCGATGGGTCATATGGCGGAAACGAAGATACAACATAATTGATGAGGCCGTAAGGCCGAGCAGCAATCCGATCCAGATCCCCGTACTCTCCAGGCGGGTATGCAGGCCCAGGTAATAGGAGATGGGAAAGCCCACAAGCCAGTACGCCACAAAGGTAATCAGGGTTGGGATCCGCACATCCTGTAGCCCCCTGAGCGCCCCGAGGACCACCACCTGGATCCCGTCGGAAATCTGGAAAAACGCAGCGACCAGAAGGAGCCGGGCCGCAATTGACAGTACTTCCATGTTGTCTGCCTGGTTGGTAAGGTCCTGCGTGTCCAGGTAGATGGTCGGAAGCAGGTTTCGCCCCAACAGGAAAAAGATGGCGAACCCTACCTGCAGCATTAAGGTCATCAGGAATATGGAGGTGGCCACCCGCCGGAGTTCGGGATAATCGCGGAGTCCTTTCTGGTTCCCCACGCGGATCATGGCAGCTACCCCAAGCCCCATACCGAACATGAACGTCATACTGCTAAGGTTCAGGGCTATCTGGTTGGCAGCCTGGGGGTTTTTCCCCAACACGCCGCTCATCCAGACGGCGGCCGTAAAGATGGCGACCTCGAAAAACATCTGCAGGGCAGATGGAAAACCCAGGTTCACAATCTTGCGAAGCATGCCATTCTCAATATGACGGAAACGGAGCCTGCCTACATAATCTGAAAAAACCGGCCTTTTTGCAACCAGCAACCAAAGAAATAGAACCATGCCGACGCGGGAGACAAGGGTTCCGATGGCTGCCCCGACTATACCCAGCCTGGGAAATCCCAGGGCCCCAAAAATCAGCAGGTAATTCAAAACAATGTTGATCACATTGGCCAGAATGGTGGCATACATGGGGTATTTCGTTCTGGAAAGGCCTTCGGAAAATTGCTTTAGCGCCTGGAAAATGATCAGTGGAATAAGCGAAAAAGCGACCAGGTCCAGGTAGGGAATCGCCAGGGCGACTACCTCATCAGGCTGGTCCATCAGGTACATCAGGGGTTTGGAGAGCAGGACGGCCCCAAAGAGGGCCAAGCCAAGCAGGGCGCAGAGCACCAGGCCGTGTTGAAGCACCCGTCTCCCCTCCTGCCTGTCCCCTGCCCCGTCGGCTTCCGCTACCAGGGGCGTTATGGCCGTCGAGAACCCGATCCCAAGGGACATGGCGATGAAGACGAAACTATTCCCCAGGGAAACTGCAGCAAGCTCCGCCGTCCCTAACTGCCCCACCATTACATTATCGGCAAAGGCCACAAAGGAATGGCCGAGCATCCCGAGGATCACCGGCGAAGCCAGGCGCAGGTTGTACCGGAATTCTCGGGTATACTGCTTCATCTCTATTTCAGCCTCAGATCGTTGTAAAGACTTTGGTACGGGGTTTTATTAATCCTGCTTCTTTGCCGCTTCCCAATACTGGTCCATTTCTGCAAGAGACATCTCGCCAAGCTTTTTTCCCGCCCGTCCGGCACTGGATTCAAGGAACCTGAACCGCCGTATGAACTTTTTGTTGGTTCGCTCAAGGGCATTCTCCGGGTTGATCCCGAGAAAGCGGGCGTAGTTCACCATGGAAAAGAAAACATCTCCCAACTCGGACTCCACCTCATCTGCATTACCTGCCCGTACGGCCTCCTCCAGCTCTCCCAGTTCTTCCTTCACCTTCAGCAGGACCTGGGCCGGATGTTCCCAGTCAAAGCCAACCCCTGCCACCTTCTCCTGGATGCGGTTGGCCTTCACCAACGCGGGCAGGCCGTTAGGGACTCCCTCGAGGACACTTTTTTTCCCCTCCTGCAATTTGATCTTTTCCCAGTTTGCTTTTACCTCATCTTCCCCCTTTACTTTAATATCCCCGTAAATATGCGGATGGCGCCGGATGAGCTTCTCAGAAATGTCATGGGCCACATCGGCCATATCAAAATCCCCGGTTTCCGATCCGATCTTTGCGTAGAACACGATATGCAACAGGAGATCCCCCAGCTCTTTTTTTACCTCTGCGAGGTCGTTTTCCAGGATAGCATCTCCCAGTTCATAGGTCTCCTCTATGGTAAGGTAGCGCAGAGATTCCATCGTTTGCTTTTTGTCCCATGGGCACTGGGCCCTCAACTCGTCCATAATGGTAAGCAATCTGTCAAAGGCGTCTAACTGGTCTTTTCGGGAATTCATTGAGGTAAAATTTGGGCAAAGGTACAAATACGGGGTTTTGGTAGCCATGGTTATTTCCCCTATTTTTAAGGGTGTTAGCCAAACAAATACGCAAGCCATGTACTTACGCTGCTTCTTCCTCGGATGCCTGGTCCTGGTTTCATGCCGGCAGGAACCTTTATTTGATATCATAATACGAAACGGCACCGTCCTGGATGGCAGTGGTAATACGGGCGTTCAGGCAGACGTCGGGATCCGGGCAGACACCGTTGCCGCTATCGGAGATTTGTCTGCAAATGCTGCCGGTCTCGAGGTAGATGCAACAGGGCTCCATGTAGCCCCGGGTTTTATCAACATGCTGAGCTGGGCAAATGTATCCCTCCTGGTTGATGGTCGTTCACAAAGCGATTTGCGGCAGGGGGTTACCCTGGAAGTCATGGGGGAAGGTCGTTCCATGGGACCGCTCAACCCGGAAATGAAAAAGAAAATGCAGGAGGATCAGCAGGACTATACCTATGAGGTCACCTGGAACACACTTGGAGAATACCTGCAACACCTTGAAGACAGGGGTGTTTCAACCAATGTCACCTCTTTTGTCGGGAATGGAACTCTTAGGGAATACGTCATGGGATATGAAAACCGGCCCCCCGCCCCCGATGAGATGGAACGAATGAAAGAACTCCTCCGGGAGGCCATGGAAGAAGGTGCTGTAGGCCTTTCCACCTCCCTTTTGTATGTGCCCAGCGGACATGCGTCCACGGAAGAAATCATCGGATTGGCCAGGGAGGCTTCCGCTTATGGGGGAATGTATATTTCCCATGTCCGCAACGAAGAGGACAGCCTTTTATACTCCATAAGGGAACTGATACAAATCGCAGAAGCCGCCGACATCCGTTCAGAGGTCTATCACTTCAAGGCTTCCGGGCAGGATAACTGGCATTTGCTGGACAGCGCCATTGCCATGATTGAAGACGCACGCGGGCGCGGGCTGCATATCACAACAGATATGTACATGTACAATGCCAGTTCCACAGGGCTGAATGTCCTGTTCCCGGCATGGGCCCGGGAAGGGGGGCATTCAAAGACGATGGCATACCTGGAGGACCCCGGGAAAAAAGCCCAAATGATCCGGGAGGCCCAATTCCATGTGCCTGCCGAGAACATTCTCTTGGTGGGGTTCAAAAACAAGGACCTTAGGTCCCTTATTGGCAAAACCCTCGCAGAGGTAGCCCAAAACAGGGGCATCACGCCTGCTGAGGCCATGGCTGAACTAATCTATGAGGATGACAGCCGGATACAGGTGGTCTACTTTTCCATGAACGAGGATAATGTTAAGAAAAAACTGACCCTGCCCTACATGGCTGCCTGTTCAGATGCTGGTTCCTACACCAATGAAGGCGTCTTCATCAGCCAAAGCACCCATCCAAGGGCCTATGGATCTTTTGCGCGACTTCTCGCTCATTTTGTAAGGGAAGAAAAAGTGATTTCCCTGGAAGAGGCAATCCGGCGGTTAACCTCCCTGCCTGCCACCAACCTCCGATTGCAGCGGCGCGGTATGCTTAAGGAAGGCTATTTTGCTGACGTGGTTGTTTTTGATGCAGACCAGATCCAGGACCACGCTACTTTTGAGGAGCCGCATCAGTATGCAACGGGCGTTGCACATGTTTTTGTGAACGGGGTGCGCGTTATAGCCGAAGGGCAGCACACCGGGGCCAAGCCCGGTCGGTTCGTGAAGGGCCCTGGCTATAAAAAGTAGTGAGTGTATTTATGTGTCTGCAAAATTCGGTTTGTGTAGGCGCCAGCTCTTTCGCAGAGCCTTCATTTTATCCAGAAAAATATCCTAAATTCGACGGAACTTTGGATACAGCATCCGGGGTTCGGAAGAAGGAATACTCCCCCTTGGATACCCTTAAAGAAATTAAATACGCATTTTTCCCGATAGGTGCCTCCGGTCTGACCGGGATCCTGTTTGTGCTCTTCAGCTTCTGCCAGGGGCAGGACCTGAAGGCCCAGGACCCGCTTCGCTTTGAGGAGGAGATCAGGCAGCTGAAAAACAGGAATGATACCGTTTGGGATTCTGACAAACCGACCCTGGTCTTTACCGGCAGCTCCAGCATCCGCCTGTGGGAGGACCTGCAGGACCGCTTCCCCGACAGACAAATTCTCAATACCGGTTTTGGGGGGTCACAGGCCTCGGACTTGTTGTATTATCTGCACCCCCTAATTTTAGATTACCGTCCTGAACAGGTTTTCATTTACGAGGGGGACAACGATCTGGCAGAAGGAAAACGGCCCGGACAGGTCCTTCGCACGCTTAAAGATATAAAAGAGGAGATCCGCCAGGCCCTGCCTGAAATTCCCATTGTGTTCATTTCGGCCAAACCAAGCATCAGCCGGTGGAACCTCCGTGGCAAATACCGAAGGTTTAATCGGAGGCTGCTGCGATGGACGCACCGCGAACCCGGTCTTTGGTACGCCGATGTGTGGAGCGAGATGGTCACGGAACGGCAACTGGATAAATCGCTTTTTGTGGCCGATGGGCTTCATATGAATTCAAACGGGTACGACATCTGGGAAAAGGTGATTAACCCGCTTATAGAACCAAAACCTAAAACAAGAAATCCATGAATAATTACAACTGGCATCGTAGAATCGCTCCTTACCTCTTCATCCTTGCTTTCCTGACCCTGGCGACATCCTGTGATAAGCAGGTGAGGAGAGGCCAAATCACCGTTCCCGAAACCGACATGGCTGCCGTGCCTCTGCTCCCAAAACCTGTAAAAATGGTGCCGAATGACATGGCCTTCGGACTGGACATGTTCAGTGCGGTCTATTATCCCGGAGAAGACCTAGGGTTCGGGCAGGTGGGCAACTATCTCGCCGGGAAGCTTCGCGACAGAACTGGATTGAAACTACCGGCAAATCCGGCTCCTGGGGATACTGTATACCAGGGGATTTTCCTGCAACCGGTTGACGGACTGCAGGGAGAGGCTTACAGTCTCCGGGTTCGCCCGGACAGCATCCTCTTGATGGCCGGAACCCCGGAGGGGGCTTTTCGCGGTGTTCAGACCCTCCGGCAACTCCTGCCAGGCATTTCTAATGATACCCTGGCCGAACATCCGGTTTGGGTGATCCCAGGCGGTGAAATTGCGGATGAACCACGATATCCATACAGGGGGGGCATGCTGGACGTAGCCCGTCACTTTTTTTCAGTGGAGGATGTTAAAAAATACATCGACCAGCTCGCCTATTATAAAATGAATTTCCTCCACCTGCACCTGACGGATGACCAGGGCTGGAGGATCGAAATCAAATCCTGGCCCGAGCTTACAGCAATAGGCGGGCAAACCGAGGTCGGCGGTGGCCCGGGCGGGTATTATTCCCAGGATGACTACCGGGAACTGGTGAGGTATGCAGCCCAACGGTTCATAACCATCGTCCCTGAAGTGGACATGCCTGGGCACACCAATGCCGCCTCGGTAGCCTATCCGATTCTCAATGGTAACGGCAAGACTCCTGAAGTCTATACGGGTACCCTGGTCGGCTTCAGCACTTTTGATACGCGGAAGGACACGGTTTACAGTTTTATAGATGATGTGGTTCGTGAAATAGCATCCCTGAACCCAGGCCCTTACTTTCATATCGGCGGGGATGAAAGCCTTGTGACCGAACCGGCCGACTACAAATATTTTATTGAGCGGGTGGTCCCCATCATACGGAAATACGGAAAAATTCCCATAGGCTGGGATGAGGTGGCCACAGCAAACCTCGACGGGGATGTGGTCGCCCAGTTCTGGTCAGCCGAGGAAAATGCCCAATTGGCCGTTTCAAAGGGCATGAAGATCCTGATGTCCCCGGCCAAAAAGGCATACCTGGACATGCAGTACGACAGTGTTTCCCGATTCGGCCTGCACTGGGCTGCTTTTATACCTGTGGACAGCGCTTATACCTGGTCCCTGTCTTCGTATTCCGAAGACATCCCGGAAGACCAGATTCTGGG
>SBFL01000107.1 GCA_006227965.1 Bacteroidota bacterium
TCCTCACTGATGTATCACATCCACAGACCTACCCAGGTAAAGGAAGTCGGAAAAACCCTGGATATCGCCCCCCGGGCCGCAGTAGAATACAATATTCATTCTCGCCTTTTGAAGGGTTTGGAATTGACCCCGAAAAAAGACTTTCTGGAAAGCAGGTCGGTGATATTGTTCAACGGGGATGCACATATTTCCCTGGCCGCGCCCCGGGAATCCCAGACGGACTATTTTTATAAGAATGCGGATGCAGATGAACTCATTTTTGTACATGAAGGTTCGGGTCTACTGAAAACCCTGCTGGGTGAGATCCCTTTCGAATACGGGGATTACCTACTGATACCCCGCGGCATGATCTACCAGATCCATTTTAACGGGCCGGACAACCGGTTGTTCATCGTCGAATCCTATCACCCTGTATATACTCCGAAACGATATCGAAACTGGTTTGGGCAACACCTGGAGCATTCACCTTTCTGCGAGCGGGACTTCAAACTACCGCAGAACCTGCAGACCCATGACGAAACCGGGGATTTCCTGATCAAGGTTAAGAAACAGGGGCAACTCCACCACCTGGTCTATGCCGCCCACCCATTTGATGTAATAGGCTGGGACGGGTACAATTACCCCTATGGTTTCTCAATCCATGATTTTGAGCCCATAACGGGAAGGGTCCACCAGCCGCCTCCCGTCCACCAAACCTTTGAAACCAGTGCTTTCGTGGTTTGTTCCTTTGTTCCCAGGCTTTACGATTACCATCCGGAGGCGATTCCTGCCCCCTATAACCACTCCAACATCGATTCAGATGAGGTACTCTACTATGTAGACGGTGATTTTATGAGCCGCAAGGGCATTGACAGGGGGTATATTTCCCTCCATCCGGCAGGGATACCACACGGCCCTCACCCGGGCACCTATGAGGGAAGTATCGGCAAAAAGGGCACGGAGGAACTCGCCGTTATGGTGGATACCTTCAGGCCCCTGCAGGTAACCGAAGCCGCCCTCAAACTCGATACTGGGGATTACTATCGTTCCTGGCTAGAATAAGCCGGGAAAATGCAGAAGCCTGTGGACTAGGCTGGCTGCGAGTACGGCGGTCTGAGCGTCCCGGTCATGGCCGGGGTTTAGTTCTGCAATATCCATGCTCAGCAATTTCCCGCTGCTGATAATAATGTCCAGACAGGGCATCATAACTTCCGGGGAAAACCCCATGGGAGATGCCGCGCTTACTCCGGGAGCATAGGCCGATGAGAATCCATCCAGGTCAATGGTCAGGTAAACCGCGTCAAGGGGTTCCATAAATTGCACAATGCGATCCATGACACGGTCGAGTTTGCGGGCCTCCATATCTTCCCGCCCCACTGTCATGGCGCCCAGGGAGGTGGCCCTGTCCCACAGCTCCTGAGCATTTGCGTCCCTGCGAACCCCTAAACAGCCGTAATGGAATTCCCTTCCCTGTTCTTTACAGAGGTGTGCGATTTGAAGGAATGGACTTCCGGAGTGCGACCGGGGCAGGGGAGTACGCAGGTCGAGATGGGCGTCGAAATTCAGGATGCCAATGCTGGTTTCAGGGCCTTTTGCCCTGCACAGGCCGAGGAAATGTGCAAAGGCGATGTCGTGTCCTCCACCTATGGCCAGGGGGAAATAGCCGCAGTGCAACAGCTGGTATACGGCTTCGGAAAACTCCTGCTGAAGGGTTTCCAGGTCTCCGTCTGTGCATGCCAGGTCCCCGGCATCCCATAACAGGGAACCTTCACGGAGCAAGGGCAATTTTCCCAGGGCACCCCGCAGGGCCTGTGGTCCATTTCTGGCACCGGGGCGCCCCAGGTTCCGGACAACCCCTTCATCACAGGCGTAGCCCAAAAGTACGGGAGTAAGGGATTCCTGTTTGGGGAGATCTCCTGCAGAAAGGTCAAGCAGGCGGATGTTTTCATGCAAATAGGCCCTGTCCGCAGAAGGGCGTCCTTTCCATGATCCTGCATCCGGGGTTTGGTAACAGTTCATCAGGGTTGTTTAAAAGAGGTTGTTTAGAAGTTCGTCCTCTACCAGATTCGGGAAGGTCACTCTGAGATCAGAGGTACGTTCCACCTCCCGCTTAATGGCATGCATTGCCCCCTGGTTCCTCGCCCAACTGCGGCGCGCTATCCCGTTGTTTACATCGTAAAACAACATGTTCCTGAGCCTCCTTTCCGATTCCCTGCTGCCATCCAGGACGAGACCGAAGCCGCCGTTGATGACCTCGCCCCATCCTACACCCCCGCCATTATGGAGGGAGACCCAGCTGGCCCCGCGAAAGCTGTCTCCGATCACATTGTGGACGGCCATATCCGCAGTAAACCGACTGCCGTCAAAAATATTGCTGGTTTCCCGGAAAGGGCTGTCCGTACCACTCACATCATGATGGTCCCGGCCAAGGATGACCGGTGCTGAAAGGGTGCCGTCTGCAATGGCCCGGTTGAAAGCTTCGGCAATGGCGATCCGCCCCATGGCATCCGCGTAGAGGATACGGGCCTGGGAACCCACCACAAGGCGGTTCTCCTCCGCTTCCTCAATCCAGTGGATATTGTCCTGCATTTGAAGGCGGATATCGTCTGGGGCGGTTTTCAGTTGCGTTTTCATTACCTGCAGGGCGATCTCATCCGTTTTCCGCAGATCGGCTGCATCTCCTGAGGCACATACCCAGCGGAAGGGCCCGAACCCATAGTCAAAACATAGCGGCCCCAGGATGTCCTGTACATAAGAAGGATACCTGAAGTCAATCCCATTGGGGGCCATCACTGCGGCTCCTGCCCTGGAAGCCTCCAAAAGAAATGCATTCCCGTAATCAAAGAAGTACGTGCCGCGGGCGGTATGTTGGTTGATGGCATCCACATGCCTCCTGAGGGAGGCCTGTACGTGATCTCTGAAAGTGTCAGGATTGGCCGCCATCATCTCGTTGGCTTCTTCAAAGCTGAGGTCAGCAGGATAGTATCCGCCCGCCCAGGGGTTGTGAAGGGAGGTCTGGTCACTGCCCAGGTCTATGTGGATCTGTTCCTCTGCGAACCGCTCCCAAACATGCACCACGTTCCCCACATAGGCCAGGGAGACTGTTTCTTGTTCGGCCATGGCCTTTCGGGTACGCTCGACCAGGGTATCCAGGTCTGCGAACAGCTCATCCACCCATCCCTGCGCGTGCCTTTTGTGGGCAGCTTGGGGGTTTACTTCGGCACACACGGTAATGCATCCTGCAATATTTCCGGCTTTCGGCTGGGCACCGCTCATTCCCCCCAACCCGGCTGTGAGGAATAGCTTCCCCTTAACGGGTTCCCCTTTTGGAAGGACTTTCCGGAAAGCGTTGAGCACTGTGATCGTGGTTCCATGGACAATCCCCTGTGGCCCGATGTACATATAAGATCCGGCCGTCATCTGTCCATACTGTGTAACCCCAAGCGCATTGTAACGTTCCCAGTCGTCCGGTTTGGAGTAATTGGGGATCATCATCCCGTTGGTCACCACCACACGCGGGGCTTCCGGAGAAGATGGGAAGAGTCCCATGGGATGGCCGGAGTACATATGCAGGGTCTGGGAATCAGTCATTTCCGATAGGTACTGCATGGTCAGCAGGTATTGCGCCCAGTTCTGAAAGACCGCCCCGTTCCCCCCATAGGTGATCAGTTCTTCGGGGTGTTGGGCAACCCTGGGATCCAGGTTGTTCTGGATCATCAGCATGATGGCCGCGGCTGAAGCGCTATTGGCCGGATACTCCGAAACTGGCCTGGCGACTATAGGGTAGTCCGGTTTGAACCGGTACATATAGATGCGGCCAAAGGTTCGCAATTCATCCAGAAATTCGGGAGCCAGTTCCCGGTGCCATTCCCTGGGAAAATAGCGCAACGCATTGCGGAGGGCCAGTTTTTTTTCATCTACAGACAGGATATCCTTCCGCACAGGGGCATGAGACAGGCTTTCATCCCGCTGGCGGGGGGGAGGTAAATCCTCCGGTATTCCCAGCCGGATACTCTTTTGGAAGGAGTGCAGATCTGTGGCAGTCTTCATGTTATAGAGTTTTATCATAGACACATTCCCCGTTTTTCCATACAAGAGAAGGGCGGAGCTGTCCCTGGTGATACAGGATTTCATTAAAATGGTGTGTCGGGAAAACCGCGAGGTCGGCCTTCATACCCGGTATCAGGCGTCCCCTGTCGTTCAGGCCAAGGGCCGCGGCTGCCCGAAACGTAATACCGGCCAGTACCTCGGCATTGGTCAGTTTTTCAAAGGTGCCCAGGATAGCGGCCTGGGTTAGCAGGTCTCCCATGGGGGCAGACCCAGGGTTAAAATCACTTGCGATGGCCAGACAGGCTCCGGCATCGAGGAGGGATCGGGCCGGGGCAAAGTCACAGCCAAGCCCGATGCTCGCCCCGGGCAGGGCGGTGGCAACCACCTGGCTTTGGGCCAGGGCTTTGATTTCGCGGGGGCCGCTCGCTTCCAGGTGATCCGCGCTCAGGGCGCCGCATTTAATGGCAACTTCACTTCCTCCCGGGGTGAACTGGTCTGCATGGAGGGTTAGTTCGAACCCCCTTTCCTTTGCAGCCATAAGAAAAGGTGTGATTTCTTCGGGCGAAAACGCGCTTTGCTCCACAAAGGCATCCAGGCGGCTGGCAAGTCCTTCTTCCCTGATCAGGGGCAGGAGTTCTTCCAGTACTTCTTCCAGGTAGTCGGTTCCGGACCCGCTGAAATCCCTGGGGACCGTGTGGGCCGCCAGGCAGGTTGGGATCAGGTCCATGGCTGTCCTTCTTTTTGCAGACCGGATGACCCGTAGCATTTTCAATTCGGACTGGGTGTTCAGGCCATACCCGCTTTTGACTTCCAGGGTAGTGATCCCTGATCTGAGAAACCTATCCACCCGGTCCAGCAGCAGTTTCTCCAGGGTTTCTCCGGATGCATTTCGGGTGTGCTGAACCGTATCCCAGATACCCCCCCCGGCTTCGGCGATCTCCAGATAGGAGCTGCCGCTGTTCCGCAATGCATAATCCCGGGCGCGGCTTCCGTCAAAACAGCTGTGCGTATGTGCGTCGATCAGTCCGGGAATCCCGATGGCGGGCCCCTGGAATTCATGAATGGAAGCCTTTACACTGAGGGCTTCTTCCTTAAGTGAGGCATAATCTGCAACCTTTATGATCTTCCCGCCGCGTATCAGTATTCCCGCATGGGGGACGATCGGGATTTGGGAGTCCAGCAAAGGTCCTTTCAGGGGTAACCCTTCCATGGTGAGCAATTGGGAGAAGGGCCCGATGAAGAGGTGGGTCGTATCCGGATGTGTTTCTGAATGCTGCATGGGATCAGAAATTTTCAAACTCCGCCTCGAAGGAGGTCTTTAAAGATACTTTTTCCTTTTCGGAAACCGAATTCAGCAGGCGGATGAGTTCCCCACCCTGAATCAGTTCGATTCCCTTTTCTATGTCGGTGGCGAAAACCCGGTCTTGGGTGGCAAATGAGATCTCGCTTCGTACAAGGGCATGGACCTTATCGAGGAACCATCCTGATTTAAGAGGTTTCCGGTATTCAAATGCCTGGGCTGCGGTCAGGAGCTCAATAGCCAGGATTTTTTCAACATTCTCAAGTACCTGAAGGGCCTTTCTACCACTGATAGAGCCCATGCTAACGTGGTCTTCCTGCCCCATAGAAGTTGGGATACTATCCGCACTTGCTGGAAAACACAGGCCCTTGTTTTCGCTGGCCAGGGCCGCTGAGGTGTATTGCAGGATCATGTAACCCGAATTCAAACCGGTATCCTTCATCAGCAATTGGGGGAGGCCCGTGTTGTTGCCTTCCAAAGCCAGGTAGATGCGCCGATCCGAGATATTACCTATCTCCGATGCCGCCAGGCAGGCATAATCAAGGGCCATGGCAAGGGGTTGTCCGTGAAAGTTGCCCCCGCTTATGGTCAGCTCTTCATCGATTATGACAGGATTGTCTGTCACTGCGTTCAGTTCGGTCTCCACCAATTCCTTCAGGTGTAACCAGGCATTCCGGGATGCCCCGTGCACCTGGGGGATACACCGGAGCGAGTAGGGGTCCTGTACCCTTTCGCAGTCGATATGGTCCTCGAGGATCTCAGACCCTTTAAGGAGACGGCGGATTCTTTCTGCCACATGCTGGTTTCCTTTGAAAGGACGAAGGTCGTGCAGCCTTTCGTGAAAGGGTTTCACGGATCCCTGCAACCCCTCGATCATCATGGCGCCTATTATGTCGGCCTGGGAAAGGCAGTGCTGCATTTTCTCCAGAACCACAACGGCGTGCGCGGCGATGAATTGAGTCCCATTGATAAGGGCAAGCCCCTCTTTGGGGCCCAGTTCGATGGGGGACATTCCCATTTGATCCAGAAGTTCTCCGGTGGGGAACAATTCGCCTTTGTGATACACTTTCCCTAATCCAATTAGGGGTAGGAAGAGATGGGATAGGGGTGCCAGGTCCCCGGAAGCCCCGACGGAACCCTGGGAAGGCACATAGGGGGTTATCCCTTCTTCAATATGCCACAGGATGCGGTCGAGGGTGTTTTCAGAAACCCCGGAAAACCCCTGCGCAAGGGCATGTAATTTCAGGATAAGCATCAGGCGTGCTATTTCCCCTGCAACAGGCGGGCCTACCCCCACACTGTGGCTCATCAGGATGTTGAATTGCAAATCCCGGGTATCTTCAGGGGTTATCCGCGTGGTACAGAGGGGGCCAAAGCCGGTATTGACCCCGTATACCGGGGCCCCTTTCTCCACGATCCTCTGAACAATTTCCTGGCTGGACCGCACCTTTTTGCGGACTGATTCCGAGAGCACCCCCCGAAGCTCAGATCGCGACAGGGCCAGTGCTTTGCCAGCAGTGAGATGGTCTTCACCGAACAAAAAAACAACGGGTTTTTCAGGCATGATGAACGATTGAAGCTTAAAATTACGATAGATTATTGATAAATATTGATACGAATATTATCTTTACTGATAATTATGGGTTAT
>SBFL01000340.1 GCA_006227965.1 Bacteroidota bacterium
ATACTAGATTCCCTCTACAGGAAGCCGGCCAACTGAGGGACTCAGGGCCCCTCCCTGTTTAATGTACCTCACTATATTAATTAAAAAAAACAACGAGTACAAGGACCTAGATCAGTTTGTAATTAAAAATCCAGCGTCGTGTTTTTTTTTCTTAAGGCCTTCCTTTCGTATTTTGGATATTCCTGTAAACCAGAAGCATGAAAAAGTCAAAACCCGTTTCCCCCTCCCTGCATGTCAGTGCCCCGGGCCGGATCAACCTGATCGGGGAGCATACGGATTATAACGAAGGTTTGGTGCTCCCTGCCGCCATTGAACTCGATATGCGTTTCCGGCTGCAAAAAAACGGTACCCAGGGGCAGTGCCGGATTTACAGTGAAAGCATGGGGAAGTCCATGCAGGCAGACCTCAGCAACCTAGGCACCGATGCCAAGGGCTGGGAGCGGTATATCTTTGGTGTCCTCAGTGAACTTTCCCCCTATTCTGATAAGTTGAAGGGTTTCGATGGGAAGCTGACATCCCGATTGCCTGCCGGGGCCGGACTCAGTTCTTCAGCCGCCCTGGAATGTGGCCTTGCCTATGGCCTGAATAAGCTTTTTTCCCTGGAAATCAGCCCCATGGAACTTATCCGGATCGCCCAACAGGCCGAGATTAAACATTCCGGAACCCAGTGTGGCATTATGGACCAGTTTGCCTCTATGATGGGGAAAAAGGACCATTTCATCTTTCTGGACTGCCGGTCCCTGGATTACCGGTACATCCCCGCCAGGCTGGGAGACTACCGGCTAGTGCTGATTAACAGCGGCGTAACCCATTCCCTTTCCGATAGCGCCTATAACCAGAGGCGGGAAGAGTGCCGGCAGGGGGTTTCAATCCTACGGAAGGTTTTCCCGGAAATCCAATCCCTGAGGGATGTACATCCCGGACAACTCGAAGCAGTTCGTCATCAAATGCCAAAACCAGTCGCGAACCGCTGCCGGTATGTGATCCAGGAGAATGCTAGGGTTCTGAAAGCCGTGGAGGTGCTGGAGCATTCCGATATTCAGACCCTTGGGAACCTGCTATATGATACCCATCAGGGATTGCGCCATCTCTACGAAGTAAGCTGTCCGGAACTGGATTTCCTGGTGGATACGGCCATGGCGCTGCCCGGCGTGGCGGGTTCCAGGTTGATGGGAGGCGGCTTTGGTGGCTGCAGCCTGAATCTGATACGGAAAGGTGCTGTCCCAGAAGTAATCTCCCGCCTTACGGCCGCCTACCGCGAGCGTTTCGGGCGGGAAGCGGAGTCTTTGGAAACAGGCCTGGGAGACGGGGTACGCCTGCTCTCCTGACGCTTGGGCAACAGGCGGGAAGCCGTCTTCATTTCGGCGTACCTGGGGTCCGGGACATAGTCCTGTTTTTGCATCTTTACTACTTCAATACTCAGAAATCCAAATTCACTCACAACCTTCCCATAAAGGCGGTAAATCCCCTTCCCTCTAAAAGAATACCTGGCTGCCACCGGAGGGAAGAGCACCGTGTCAAAAACCTCACCGTCCTGGTCTATAAACGTGGCAAAATGCATGCCTTTTCCGCTGTGGGTTCTGGTGTTTTTGACCGTTACCAGATAGCCGTAGATGTCGATGTTCCTCTCGAGGAAATCGGGCAGGTGCCTGCTGCTGTACTGGTTGGCTGGGGGCTGAGCGAGCAGCTTAAAGGGGCTGCAAAGGCAAAACCCCAGCAGTTCCAGTTCAGTGAAGGCCTCCTCCAGACGGGTACTGTGCAACTGCGGAATCTTATAGCTGGAGTGCTGAGGCGGGAAGAGGCGGGGGTGTTCAATCGGATTCCCTCTGGAGAGCAGCATATGGGCCTGCCAGAGCAGGCGGTGTTTTTCCGCTCCTGTGCTCCGGAAGGCATCGATACGAATCAGGATGCTGAGCTGCTCAATGGAAATGGGGACTCGGTCCAGAAAGTCCTCCAGGCTGGTAAAAGGCCCCTCCGCTTCACGCTGCCTGATAATCCGTTCCATCACCCGGGATTCCAGGTCCTTCAGGTACATAAACCCCAGGTAGATGTTCTTCCCCTCAATCCGGTTTACCACCCCGGACCGGTTGATACAGGGCACATGGATGGCCGCCCCCAGCATCCGGGCCTCATGCACATAGTGTTCAGTCCTGTAAAAACCGCCGCCGTTGTTCAGCACCGCTACCATATATTCCAGGGGGTGGTATGCCCTGAGGAACAGGCTCTGATAGCTCTCCACCGCATAGGATGCGGAATGTCCCTTGGCAAAGGCATACCCCGCAAAGCTGGCCACCTGCTGCCAGATTTCAGATATCAGGGATTCTGAATACCCTTTTTTACGGCAGTTTGCTATAAAAGCTGCCCGGACCCGTTCAAACTCATCCCTGGAGCGGAACTTCCCGCTCATCCCCCTGCGGAGCACATCAGCCTCCCCGAGGCTGAGCCCCGCAAAATAATGGGCTACCTTGATCACGTCTTCCTGATAGACCATCACCCCGTAGGTGTCCGGCATGATCTCCAGCAACACCGGATGGGCTTCTTTGACGCGCTGGGGATTGCGGTGGCGCAGGATGTACTCCCGCATCATACCGCTTTTGGCCACCCCGGGCCGGATGATGGAACTGGCCGCCACCAGGCCCAGGTAATTGTCCACTTCCAGCTTGCGCAAAAGCATCCGCATGGCAGGGGATTCTACATAGAAACACCCCATGCACTGGGCGGATTTGACCATCCGGTTGATCCTTGGGTCCTCCTTGATGCGGGAAATGTCGTGGATGTCGATTCTTTTAAAAGCCTCCGGTTGGTTTTTCCGGACGATTTGCAGGGCTTCTTCGATCTTGGCAAGCCCGCGCTGGCCCAGGATGTCAAACTTGTAAAGGCCCACATCCTCGGCGATTACCATGTCAAACTGTGTGGTGGCAAACCCCTTGGGAGGAAGATGAGTAGCTGAAAACCAGTGGATCGGTTTCTCGCTGATCAGGATGCCCCCGGCGTGCACGCTCAGGTAATTGGGCATCCCCCTGATAAGCTCCCCGTAACGGAGTACCAGGCGCGCCACCTCATCGAGGCGGGAAGGGGTATACTGCCCCTCGCACAACTGGTCGATCTCTGCCTTGGGCAGGCCGAAGACCTTGCCCAGTTCCCGGATGATCCCCCGCTGCTTGAAGGTAACGTAGGTGCCGAGCAGGGAAACATGCTCAAAACGTCCGAAAATGTATTTGGTAATGGCCTCCCGGTCCTTCCAGGAGAAATCAATGTCAAAATCCGGGGGATTGGCCCGGAACAGGTTGATAAACCGTTCGAAATACAGGTCGAGCTCTATGGGGTCCACATCGGTAATCCGCAGCAGGTAAGCCACGATGCTGTTTGCCCCGCTGCCCCTGCCCACATAGAAAAACCCCCTGCGGCGGGCCTCACTTACAATATCCCAGTTGATAAGGAAATATGAGACAAACCCCTTTTCTTTGATCAGGCAGAGCTCCTTTTCCAGACGGGAAGAAACCTCAGGGCCCGGATCCCTGTAGCGATAGGGCATCCCTTCCCTGCAAAGGCGCTCGAGCATTTCTTCATCAGCCTCCTTCCGGCCGGTATACGTCTGCAGGTTCTGGGGCTTTCGGTTCTCCGAAAAATCGAACCGGGTCTGGCACTCCCCCATGAGCCGGTCCGTGTTTTCCAGGATAAATTCCAAACCGGAAAAGGCAGCCACCAGGTTCTCGAGGGGGTACATCTGGTCTTCCAGGCAGGCCTGTTCTGATTCGGGGAGCCTGCTGAGCAACACGTTATTGTCAATGGCCCTGAGCAGGCGGTGGGCATTGAAATCCCGCTTGCTGCGAAAGGTCACCGGCTGCAGGACCACCAAACGGTCCCTGTATTCAGCAACCCGGGTAAAGGGTAGGCGGCGCAGGTCGCGGATCGAAACCCCTATGAATTCGTGGGAGGCAAATTCAGTCATCTCATCCAGCAAAACCTTCTCAAAAGGATAGATCACATAGGCGCGGGCAAAGGCCGGGGCCCGGTCCGGCAGTGGTATTTTTTCATGCAGGTGGCGGGATAGGCAGCGATTCAGTTCAAAATACCCTTCGTTGTCCCGGGCAATCCCGACAAAACAAGGATCGATGCCGTTTCGGAAATCGACCCCCAGCAGGGGCCTGACCTTAAATTCCGGGGCCCTGCGCACAAAATTCAGCCCGGCGGAAGTGTTGTTGATATCAGTCAGTGCCAGACGGGTTACCCCGTTGTCCCGGGCGAGCCGAAGCAATTCCACCTCGGAAAAAGTCCCGTAGCGAAGGCTGTAGTAGGTGTGGCAATTGAGATACATTATGACTGTATTTTCACTAATTGATAGTTGAGGGCCGACATTGCTTTCTACTCTAATTGTTCAAGGCTCAGGGTTATAAGGTTCAAAAATTAGACTGCCTACTGGTACTGGAGACTGCAAACTTTATAACAGTTGGCAGTAGCAGTTGGCAGTTGACAACACCAATGGGCATTTGCAAAAGATGCAGTTCCCAGACTCCCAATAACCAGCCTTGTCATTCCTGGCATACCCTTGAACCTTAAACTTTGCCTGCCGGCAGGCAGGCTTGAACGCAGCCCTGGCTGCTTACTGCGTACTGCCACTGCCTACTGCTTGCGATGCGCAAGCACCACAGGGGGCTGGCCGTTAAAGGGGTTGTGCATCCGGCCTATGGTGCGGGCCCCCATACCCGATGCCCGTATGACGCTCTTGTCACCGTATCGTTCCCGCAGGCGGTCCATGGCTGCGTACAGGTTGAGGGTTTCTTCCTGGTCATCGAAAAGATCGATCTGGTAATTGCCCGGCACCAGGTGACTGAAACGCACCCCGATAAGCCGTACCAGCAAACGCCTCTGGTAAAGCCTTTCAAAAAGGTCCAGCACTTTCGGGATAAGCTTATGGTCCGCACTGGTATAAGGGATCCGCAGCTGCTTGGAATACGTATTGAAATCCGAGTAGCGTAACTTCACCGTGACACAGGCCGTCAGCTTGCCGCCCCGGCGCAGCTGGAAGGCGAGGTTTTCCGTCATGGCGATCAGGATCCCCCGAAGCCGGTGTACGTCAATGGTGTCCCGGTCAAAGGTGCGCTCGGTGGAAATGGATTTTCGTTCACAAAAAGGCACCACTGCCCGGTTGTCGATGCCATTGGCGCGCTTCCAGATCACAGTCCCGTTGGCCCCGAGCACCCGTTGCACAACATCCAGGGGCATCTCCTGCAGGGTCTTTACCTGCCTCAGGCCAAGGTTGCGGAGCGTCTGGTAGGTCTTCTCCCCCACCATGGGGATTTTTTTGATGGAAAGCGGGGCCAGAAAAGGCTTTTCATAGCCCGAGTCTACCATAAGCTGGTTGTTGGGCTTGGCCTCCCCCGTAGCCACCTTGGAAACCACTTTGTTGATCGAAAGCCCGAAGGAGATCGGCAACCCGGTTTCCCGGATGATGCGCTGTCGGAGCTGTGTGGCATAGCGGTAGCAGCCGAAGAAGCGGTCCATCCCGGAAATGTCGGCGTAAAATTCATCTATGCTGGCCTTCTCAAACAGGGGGACCTGCTCTTTGATAATTTCAGTCACCTCATCCGAATGCCTGCTGTAGGTGCCCGCATTGCCGCGGATCACCACCGCCTCCGGGCAGAGCTCCCGGGCCATGCGCATGGGCATGCCCGAATGTACCCCATACCCGCGGGTCTCATAGCTGCAGGCAGCCACCACCCCCCTGTCGCTAAGGCCTCCCACCAGGATAGGCCTTTGCTTTAAACGACTGTCCAGTTTTCGCTCCACGGAGACGAAAAAGGTATCGAGGTCCAGATGAAGGATGGTCTTTTGCATCACACTTTTAAAAAAAAGAGGATTGCTAATTTATGGATTATTTCCTTTTTTTTGGAATTATTCCTAATTATAAATTGTTAAAAATACTTTCTGGAAGTCAAGAGTGAGATTCCAGATCAGGGAAGGCCTTGCCCGAAAGGAAGTTGCGGGGGAAGGAGGTATTTTGATGGGTGGGCGGATGGGGGCTTTAAACAATCTTCCAGGGTCCCTTGGTCTGTACTACGCTGTCCGAACCCATCTACAACGACGGTTTCCCGTCCAATCTTTGAAATAGGCAAAACGTATAAACCTGTACACCGCCTGAAGGAGTATGGTGATTCAGGCTGACCCCGCGGATTTTTTTAAACCAGGGCGCCACGGTTTCCTCCAGTTCGGGGATGGAATATCGTTGGACCGGAAGTCCGCTGCACATGGCAGGCCCCTGGTCCGAAAAGGTTCCCAGGATAAGGTATCCCCCCGGACAGATCCCCAGCCGAGCGACTTCCAGATACCGCTCTATCTGTGAAGATTCAGTGAGGAAATGAAAGGTTGCCCGGTCGTGCCAGAGATTATATTCGCGGTCAGGGGAGAATTCCAGGACATCGGACTCCACCCAGCGAATTTTTCCAGCTCCGCCTCCATGCCGCTCCCGGGCACGCTTAAGGGCAGCTCCTGATATATCTAGTACAGTGAGGTCGGTAAAGCCACTTTTGAGCAAATGGTCGGAAAGGTAGCTGTCTCCACCCCCCACGTCAATTATGTGGGCATGGCGGGGCATGTCAAGGCTCTCGATCAGTTCGAGAGATGTCTTAGGAACCGGCTGATACCAGCCGACAGTTTCCAGGGGTTTGGTCTGGTAAACCGCCTCCCAGTGTTCCTTCCTGGTCAGATGCTCCATAGGCGTCCTGCTATCTTATTCTTCCTGTATTTCCGGAGGGGCGACCACTACATAGAGCAAGGCCGGGAGTACCAATCCTACGCTATTTTTCATGATGGTTGCCTGATGAGTTCCTGTATGTTCCTCTGAGGACAATTTCAACACCTGCCCCAAAAGGCACCTGAAGATATGAAAATACAGGTAAGATAACTTTAAAAAAATGCGGGGATGGAAGTTCTTTAGGAAAGGAATTTCCCGGAAAATACGCGAAGGTTATGG
>SBFL01000223.1 GCA_006227965.1 Bacteroidota bacterium
CTCAGTTCCTGAAAAAGAGGGCTATATTGGACAGTACATAGTACATTGTACATGGTGCATTTGCCTTTGTATCTTGTACCTTGTACTGGTTGTTAAATTTCTCTGTTATCCACCACTCTCGTCGCCTTTCCCTGGAACCTTTCCAGGGTCTTCGGTTCCACAAGTTTGATCCCGACCCCCAATCCCAGCGCACTGCGGAGGGCTTCCTTTGCCGTGTCGACGAACTCCCTCTGTTTTTTCATTTCATCGTAAAAGAGATTTTCGTCGACTTCCACTAGGACCTCCATGGTGTCCAGGGCTCCGTCTCTGCCCAAAACGATCTGGTAGTGGGGCGTAATGCCCTCGAACTGGTTGAGGACCTGCTCAATCTGGCTGGGAAATACGTTGATCCCCTTAATGATGATCATGTCGTCTGTGCGGCCGGTCACCTTTTCCATTTTCACCAATGTTCTTGAGCAGGCACAGCTGTCCACATACAGACGGGTCAGATCTCTCGTTCTGTAACGTATAAGGGGCATAGCCTCGTTGGTAATAGTTGTGATGACCAGCTCTCCCTGCTCCCCTATCGGTAAAACCCTGCCTGTTTCCGGATCGATGATCTCGGGTATGTAATGGTCCTCGTTCAGGTGCAGCCCCGATTTTTCAAGGCATTCCCCGGCCACCCCCGGTCCCATCACCTCGGAGAGGCCGTAATTGTCTGTGGCGGTAATAGCGAGTTTACCCTCGATCTCCGCCCTCATCCTCTCCGACCAGGGTTCAGAACCGAACAGACCTCTTTTGAGGCTGAGCCTCTCGAGTTCCAAACGGTGTTCCTCAATAACTTCGGAAATAAAGTGAGCATAAGACGGGGTGCAGATGAGGGCCGTCGTTCTGTAATCCTCCATGATCATGATCTGCTTACGCGTGTTGCCGCTGGACATAGGGATCACGGAAGCGCCTATCCTCTCCGCTCCGTAATGCAGACCGAACCCGCCGGTGAAAAGGCCGTAACCGAAGGCGATCTGAACGACGTCTTCGCTGGTGACCCCACCGGCTGTGAGAATGCGGGCGACCAGTTCGCTCCAGGTGTCCAGATCATTTCGTGAATAGCCGATAACGGTGGGTTTTCCTGTCGTTCCAGTGGAGGAATGAATGCGGACGACTTCACGCAGGGGTACGGCGAGCATCCCATAGGGGTAATTGTCGCGAAGGTCCTCCTTGGTGGTGAAAGGCAGCTTTTCCATATCACCGAGACTGTGTACGTCTCCAGGCATAACGCCGGCACCATCGAGGCGATTCCTGTAGAATTTTACATTCCGGTACAACCTGTTCAGGGTTGACTGGAGCCTCTCCAACTGGAACTGCTCGAGTTCATCACGGGACATGGTCTCCCGTTCTGCATCCCAGATTTTGTGGTCGTTCATAGTATCACCTCTGAATCAGTTTCAGGTTTCACGTTTCATGTTTCAAGTAAATTCTGCCAGAATCAGATCTTCTTGAAAGTTTTGAATATCCTTTGGTTTTACTTGAAACTTGAGACTTGAAACTTGGAACTCGCCTGATTTTCCTTGAAAATCAGGCGTCCCATATCTCCTTCTTCCCTTTACCGAGATAGGCTCTTTGGACCTCCTTATTTTCAAGGAGTCTCTCAGCCTTGTCCTGAAGAACTACCGACCCTGTTTCCAGGACGTAACCTCTGTCAGACATCGCAAGGGCTGCGCGGGCATTCTGTTCGACAAGGAGGATTGTTACACCGCTTTCCCGAAGTCTCACGATAGTCCTGAAAATCTCCGCTGAAATCATAGGGGCCAGTCCCAATGAAGGTTCATCAAGGAGCAGCAGCCTGGGCTTCGCCATCAGGGCACGGCCCAAAGCCAGCATCTGCTGCTCTCCACCGCTGAGTGTGCCCGCCATCTGTGATGACCTTTCCTTGAGAAGCGGAAAAAGTGCATAGACTTCCTGGATGCTTTCCGTGATCTCGTCCTTCTCTTTTCCCCTGAAGCGTAAATAGGCTCCCAGCTTCAGGTTGTCCTCCACAGTTAAGGGAGAAAAGACAAGGCGTCCTTCGGGGACCTGGGAGATCCCGGCCCTGACAATTTTCACCGGTGACAGGTTGTGTATCGGGCGTTCCCTCAGTGTTATCGTTCCGTCGTGGACATTGAGAAGACCGCTTATGGCATTTATCAGGGTCGTCTTACCGGCCCCGTTGGCTCCAATAAGGGCCACTATTTCCCCCTCCCCCACGTGGATGGACACACCCTTGAGGATCTGGATCCGGTCGTAGAATGTTGATATGTTACGCACCTTGAGCAAATCGGTTCTCCCAACTTGAAACTTGAAACCTGAAACTTGAAACACGAAGAATGATGGACAAGGAAAAGTCCATCATTCCTCGCCAAGATACGCTTTCAAGACCGCTTCATCTTTCCTTATGGCTTCCGGGTCACCCTCTGCGATCTTTCTTCCCTGATCAAGCACCGTCACGCGTTCGGAAACTTCCATAACCAGATCCATATCATGTTCAACCAGAACGACGGTGATGTCCAGATCCCGGATGCGTGAAATGAGCTGGACCATGTCCTGAGTCTCCCTCATGTTCAGCCCCGCCGCCGGCTCATCAAGCATAAGGAGTTGCGGTTTTGAGGCAAGGGCCCTTGCGAGTTCGAGGATCCTCTGATTTCCAAAGGGAAGACTGCCTGCTATCCGGTCCGTGTGATCGTGCAGCCCGACGAACCTGAGCCATTCCCGGGATTCCTCCCTTATGCGTCTTTCCTCCCTGAAAACCCAGGGCAGTTTCAAAGCTGAGGAAAAGAATCCGCCCTTTGACCTGAGATGCATTCCCACCATGACATTTTCCAGAACCGTCATCTCCGAGAAGAGCCTCAGATTCTGGAAGGTACGTGTGAGACCCATGGCCGCGATGGTGTGGGTCTGTTTCCGGGTGATTTTCACTCCGTTGAAGAGAACCTCACCCCCGGTAGGCGGGATCACGTTGGAAATGACATTGAAAAGGGTTGTCTTGCCTGCCCCATTGGGGCCAATAATGGATTGTATGGCCCCCTTACTGATCTCCAGGTCCAGCTGATCCAGGGCCTTGACCCCTCCAAAATGTTTGGATAGACCCTCGGTTTTCAAAACCGGATTCACGAGGTCGGGCTCCTCTCCTTCAAGTTCTGTCGACCCAGGTCGATCATCCTTTTTATGAGGTCCTCAAGGCCTCGCATAAGGCCTCTGGGCATGAATATCATGACCAGAATCAGGATCAGGCCGAACACGGATGTTTCATAATTTTCAAAGACAACGAGAAACTCAGGGAGGCTCGTTAGAAGAGCCGCTCCGAAAATAGCGCCCCACAGACTTCCCAGGCTTCCGATGACAACCATAGTGATCAGTTTTATGGAGAACATGAACCCGAAAGAGCTCGGGCTGATAAAGGTAATGTAGTGGGCATAGAGCCATCCTGCGGTAACTGCGTAAAGGGCGGAAAGGACGAAGATCCCCACCTTGAATCGAGAAATGTTCACTCCAAGGACTGATGCGGCGACCTCTGAGCCGTGGATGGCGCGAAGGGCCCTTCCGACCCTTGATCGAACGACATTAATGGAGAGCAGTAAGGTCGCAAGAAGAAACGCGCTTACCAGATAATAATAGCTCAGGTCGGAATCAAAGGGGATCCCGAACAGGGACATGGGTGCAATTCCCACCAGGCCCGATGGCCCTCCTGTGAGAAAATCAAGCTCCTGGAAAAAGATGAAGACAATGATTCCCAGGCCCAGGGTAGCCATGGCTAGATAATGTCCATGAAGTTTGAGCGTGGGGATCCCGATGAGAAAGGCCAGGATCCCGACCATGACGAGGGATATCAACAGTCCCCCAATGGGCGGCCATGCCCAGCGGGCGGAAAGGATCCCTGTAATGTATGCGCCCAGGCCGTAAAAGGCGGCATGGCCCAGGGATATCTGACCCGTATACCCGACCAGAAGATCGAGTCCAATAACGATGATGGAATTAATGCCTATAATTATCAGGACGTTGATGTAGTAGTCGTTGGTAACTGTGAACGGAAGGAGAAGCAGAAGGATGGAAAAGAGAACAAATCCGGCCAACGGTTTCTTCATCAGGGAAAGCGTCATCATACCCGTTCCCCTTTGGTCTTACCGAGGATCCCCTGAGGTCTGAAAAAAAGCATCAGAAGAAGGATGACAAAAGCGATGGCATCCTTATATCCGCTGGAGATCAACCCTGCCCCGAGAGATTCAACGATCCCCAGAATGACACCTCCGAAAACGACCCCAAGGGGATGGCCGATGCCGCCAATGATGGCCGCGCAGAATCCCTTCAGTCCCATCATGACTCCCATGTCGTACTGAACCATGCTCATGGGAGCTATGACGATCCCCGCCGCCGCGCCGACGGCACCGCTCAGCGCAAAAGATAGCAGAACCATGTAGGATGCCTCTATTCCCACCAGTTTTGCAGCCCTCGGCTGCACGGCACTAGCCATCATCGCCTTCCCTGTCAGAGTCCGGCCAAAGAACTGCCTCAAAGATAAAACCACAATAAGAGCAACCCCCATGACCCAGACACTCTGCGGCTGGATGACAGCGCCAAAAAAGGGAATGGGCTCTTCCCCGGAAAACGCGGGTATAGGGTAGGGTTCCTTGCCCCAGATAAGGCTGGACATTCCCCTGATAAAGATGGAAGCGCCAATGGTAATGATGATAAGGGTGATGGGGCTTGGGTCCTTGGGGGGACGAATGGCCGCTCGATCCAGAGTGATGCCGATGAGTGACACTCCAACAATGGCAAGAATGGCGGCAAAGGGCACCGGCAGGTGGAGCAACTGCATGCCTGAAACGGTGAGCAGTCCACCGAGCATCACGAACTCACCCTGAGCGAAATTGATGATCTCAGTGGAGTTGTAGATGATATTAAAACCCATGCCGATGAGGGCATAGATACTGCCCACGGTTACACCGGTGATGAGGTACTGGAGGATCTGTTGTTCGAATGTCATATTGTTGTGGTCATAACGAGGGGGCCCTGTGTCGGGCCCCCATTTGATTTTATAGCATAAAGCCTGTGGGCGGTTCATCCACAGGCTGTATGCCAAATCTACGGTAATTAATCTATTCTGCCAACGTCCAGTCCCCTCCCTCGATCTTGACCAGCACGAAACCTTCCTTGGTCAGACCGTTGTGATCCTCCGGGGAGAAGTTGAAGATACCGCCGGTTCCGACGAAACCCTGAAGTTTTTCTATCTCATCCCTGATGGCCTCCTTGGTCGGTTCTCTGTTGTTTTTAAGGGCATTTTCGAAGGCTTTGACCGCGATCCAGAAGGCATCATAAGCGTGCCCACCGAACGTATTGGCAGGGCTGTTAAAAGAGGCTTCATAATCCCACTTATATTCGCTCAGGACTTTCTTCTGTGGATCGGTGTCGGCCAACTGATCGACAATGAGCAATTTACCGGCAGGCAGGTAGGTGCCCTCCGAGGAATCTCCAGCCAGCTCGATGAATTTCTTGGAGGCCACACCGTGGCTGTTATAAAGGGGGATCGTTATTCCAAGCTGCTTCCTGTTTTTGGCGATCACCGCAGGTCCGGGGTTGGTACCCCAGGCGATAATTGCTTCGGCATCCGTACCCTTTATCTTGGTGAGTTGAACCGTCATATCCGTATCCTTGCCGCCGTATCTTTCATCGGCAACGATGGTAAGACCGTATTTTGAAGCCAGATTCTTGAGCTGAACACGCCCGGAATCACCGAATCCGTTGCTGACGGTAATAATGGCGATCTTTTTGACCCCGTCTTTCTGAAGCTTCTCGTAGATCTTTTCCACGGCCATGACATCCGTCTGCGGGGTCTTGAAGACCCAGGTTTTTACAGGCTGGATGATTCGGACCGAGGCGGCAGCTGAGATAAGAGGTATCTGAGCCTCTTCCACAACGTCAATGATGGCAAGGGAGTTCCCCGAGGTTGTGGGGCCGATAATGATGTCGACCATGTCCTTCTCAATGAGCTTTTTAGTGGCCGTTACGGTTTTGGTGGCGTCACCACCCGTGTCGTAGAAAACCAGTTTGACTTTCGTCCCGTTGATTCCACCACCCTCATTGATGGATTTTTCCAACATTTCCGCGGTGTTTTTCTCAGGCAATCCAAGCATGGAAGCCGGACCGGTAGAAGCAAAAATAGCTCCGATCTTGTACTCCTCCGGGGTTTTTGCTTTCTTGGCGCAGGATACCGACAACATAGCGACCATGGTGACCATAATGGTCAGCAGCAAAAACTTCCCTCCAATTTTTCCCATTCTCTCAATACTCATATGCAGCACTCCTTTCCTCTTCGTTATTAGCTGGAACCGCCACCGGTTATGGCAACGCTTCCACTCCATTCCATCCGGATTAAAGCGAATAAAGCTCTTCGGCCGTTAAAACCTTGAATTCAGTGCCTGAAAGGGTGTCAATGGCTTTGTCCAGGTCATCAAATCGAAAGATGAGGATCGCATGGGTCCCTTTCCTGTAGGCATACATATATTCAATATTGATCTCGTTGACGTTCAGGACCTCCAGAAATTCAGCCAGACCTCCGGGACGGTCTGGCACATCCACAGCCAGAACCTCATTTTTTCCGACTGTAAACCCGCTGTCTTTCAGGGCGGATAAAGCGCTGTCGTTATCATTGACGAGTATCCTGAGAATGCCGAAATCAGCTGTGTCAGCCAGGGAAAGGGCAAGGATATTGACGCTGGCATCACCGAGGACCCTGGTGATCTGGGCCAGACGCCCTGCTTTGTTTTCCATGAATACGGATATCTGCTCAACTTTCATTTTTCACCACCCCCGTGATATTTCGAGTTTCAAGTTTCAGGTTCCAGGTTTCACGTCTAACATATGTATTTGCAAAGTAAACATTATGCCAGTTTAAATAT
>SBFL01000139.1 GCA_006227965.1 Bacteroidota bacterium
CATGTTGCCGTACCCGATAATGCCGATGGTTTTTCCCTCGATTTCAAGCCCCCTGTTTTCCTCCCTGCGCCAAAGGCCCCTGCGTACTTCGGCATCGGCAGTATGTAATTTATTGAAGAGGGACAGGAGCATTCCCAGGGTATGTTCCCCCACTGCGTTCCGGTTTCCTTCAGGGGCTGCTGCCAGAAAGATCCCCTTGACCCGGGCGTATTCCACGTCTATATTTTCCAGGCCTGCGCCCAAGCGGCCAATGAAATTGAGGCAGGAGGCCCTGTCCAGTAATTCCCGGTCGATCGGGAGCCGGCTGCGTAGGATGAGCCCCTGGTAGGCTCCTATTTTATCGAGGATTTCTTCCCGGGGGCTGGTATAGTCAAGGTCGTTTTCAAATCCGAGTTTTTCGAATTCGTCGATCAGCAGGGGGTGGTTTTCGTCCAGGTGGAGTATTTTCATAGTTCGAACCGTCTCAGTAAGTTCCCGGAATGTCATTCAATCTCCGGGGGAACCTGTTTTATTTCCGTATTTTGATTTTTTTGGGGGAAGCTTCTTTTTTGATGGGCGGCTGGCCGTGAACTTCAAAGGCAAAGATATCCTTCCGCTGGTAATGTCCGTTGACATCAAAGTCCAGTTTGCTTCGTACGACTTCATCCATTTCGAGATCTGCCAAAAGGATGCCTGCTTCATCTCTCAGCGGGCCTGCCAGGACCTCGCCAAAAGGAGAGATGATCACGCTTCCTCCGGCACAGACAATATCGCGGGAGTCCTTCAAAAAAGACCGGAATCGTTCCGGGTACTCATTTCGCTCTATAAACTGATTGCAGGCAAGGACATAGCAGCGGCCTTCCAGCGCTATGTGCTGCATACTCGCCACCCAACCCGGGCGTGCATCTGCCGTAGGTGCCAGATAGATTTCAACCCCTTTTGAATACATAGCCATCCGGGCCAGGGGCATATAATTCTCCCAGCAGATCAGCCCCCCCAGTCTGCCAATGGGGGTCTGGAAGGTACAGAGGGATTCCCCGGCCGCTTCCGCCCAGATCACGCGCTCCTGTCCTGTGGGCTTGATCTTTCGGTGTACCCCAAGAAGTCCTGAGGTTGGGGAAATATAAAGCATGCTGCAATAAAGGCTGCCGTTCGAACTGTTCTGTTCTGTGGCCCCTATGACGAGTTTTCCAGAAAAGGGATGTCCTGTCCGTCGGGATCGATGCTCTCCTGGTAGTATTCCAGGTAGAGATCCCTTCCGGATTCCGATCGGTCCCCGACCCGCGTACCGAAGTCAAAATCCCTTGGATAGCCAGGGATGAAGGACTCGGGAAAAAGAACCAGTTCACAGCCCTTGGATCGGCACAAAGCGACAAGGCGTTCAACTTTCTTCAGGGTTTCTTTTTTGTTGAAAAATACAGGGTGGTCCTGTACTACGGCGACCCTCAATGACATGGCAGGTGTTTTTTGGGGTTAGCGGAAATGGAAGGTACGTAATTTTTCCGGAGCCCCCCTCAGATCTGAAGGATGAGCCTGGCGATCCAGAAATAGATCAGGATCCCGAAAATATCATTGCTCGTGGTGATAAATGGACCCGTCGCAATAGCCGGGTCAATGCCCCTTTTATGAAGAAAGAGGGGGATAAAGGTGCCGATGACCCCGGCAACGATGATCACCGCGATCAGGGAAATGGAAATCGCCAGGGCGGTGGAAAAATTACCTTTCCACGCCCAGGTAAAGAGCAACAGAACGGCCGCAAGGATAAGCCCGTTCAGGGTGGCCAGCAGCAATTCCTTGAGCAGCCGGTTGGAGACACTGCCCTTGAGGTCGTCGTTAGCAAGCCCCTGTACGATGATAGCACTGGACTGTACCCCCACATTCCCCGCCATAGCCGCAATAAGGGGTGTGAAAAAGAACAGGATGGCATGCTTGCTTATCATGGTCTCAAAACCGCCCATGATCCCGGCGGCACCCACGCCCCCCAGAAGGCCCAGGAACAACCAGGGCAACCGGGCACGGGTAAGTTCCCAGATGCTGTCATCCGCCTCCACATCCTGCGAGATCCCCGCAGCCATCTGGTAATCGCGGTCGGCTTCCTCCCGGATGACATCCACAATATCGTCAATGGTGATGCGCCCAACCAGCCGGCCGATCTCATCCACTACAGGAATGGCCTCCAAATCGTACTTGGACATGATCTTGGCCACCTCTTCGGGCTTTTCATTGACGTTTACCGAATCTACCTTGGGGATGTAAACATCCCGGATATGGGATTTCGTGGAGGCAGTCAGCAGGTCTTTGAGAGAAAGCCGCCCCTTGAGGATGCCATCTTCGTCCACCACATAGATGGAATGCACCCTGGTGACGTTTTCGGCCTGCTGCCGCATCTCCCTAACACAAGTGAGCACGGTCCAGTTTTCGTTGACCTTCACCAGTTCCTTGGCCATGAGCCCCCCTGCGGAATTCTCATCATATCGCAGCAGGTCTACAATATCCCGGGCGTGATCCCGGTCTGTTATCTCCGAGATGACCTCCTGTACAATCTCTTTGGGCAGTTCTGCGACAATGTCGGCAGCGTCATCCGTGTCGAGTTCCTCCAGTTCCCCAGCAATCTCCTTGGAGGAAAGGTTGCCAAGGATAGCCTCCCGAATATCCTCGTCCAGTTCGGTGAGTACATCCGAGGTTTTTTCACTGTCGAGAAGTTTGATCAGGAAAGTGGCCTGCTCATTGTCGAGTTCATCGATCACTTCGGCAATATCCGCATAGTGGTACTCCTCCATCATGGTACGGAGGGTTTGATTCTCGCGGTTTTCGATAAGCTGTTCTATTTCGGAGAGCAGCTCCTCGGTAAGTTTAAAGGGTGTCATCCGAGATTCTCTTTGCCAGGCCGATGAATTCCGGAACACTCAGTTGTTCCGGGCGCTGGTCAAAGATAGCATCTTCTTTTAGATTATCTGAGAGCTGCATGCTTTTAAGGCTGTTGCGAAGGGTCTTTCGCCTCTGGTTGAAAGCGGTTTTCACCACCCGGAAAAACATGTTTTCGTCCGAATCCAACTTCCAGTTTTTCCTCCGTTCCAGATGCAGGACCCCGGAGGCTACTTTTGGGGGTGGATGAAATACCCCGGGTGGAACGGTAAAGCAATATTCCGCCTGGTAGAAAGCCTGCACCAGGACAGACAGAATCCCGTAGGTCTTGGTACCGGGCCCTGCACAAATCCTCTGGGCTACCTCTTTCTGGAACATACCGCTGAACTCAGGGACCCTGTCCCTGACCTCCAGGAGCCTGAAAACGATCTGGGAGGATATGTTGTAGGGGAAGTTGCCGGTTATTGCAAAGGGGGCCCCATCAAACAAGGGCCCGAGGTCCAGTTTCAGGAAATCGGCTTCCATTATTTCCAGAGAGTGGTAGGGCAGCTTCAGGAGTGAGACCTCCGGAAGAAAGGCAGTTCTGAGATAGCGTACGGATTCCGGATCGAGGTCTACGGCGATTATATGGACGGGACGTTCCATTAAGGGGCGGGTAAGCACCCCCGTTCCAGGACCTATCTCCAGCACGTTACGGGTTTGTGAAAGGGTCAGGGTGTCCGCAATCTTCCTCGCAATGGAAGTGTCTTTCAAAAAATGCTGACCCAGG
>SBFL01000134.1 GCA_006227965.1 Bacteroidota bacterium
CGATTCCTTTTTTTCCGGGGCCGCAGATTCCTCACTCTTGGTTGGGATGGGTTCCGCCTGGGGTTCTTCTGGCTGCGGAACGGAAGCCCTCTTGTGGTTTCGGTACTGGCTGGCCGGGATAAGGGCAGGGCCTAGGGATTCTCTAGCCTTTTTTTTTTCAGCTGCACCGACGGAGGCGAGCTGCATCAGGCAGAGTTCGACCAGCAGCCGGTGGTTGCTGCTGCTCTTGTATTTCAGTTCACAGTCATTGGCCAGGTCCAGGGCCTCCAGAAGCAATTCCGAATTCATTTTTCCAGCCTGTTCCAGGTAGCGCTTCTTTACATTTTCACTGGTATCCAGCAGGGCCACCGTTTGAGTATCCCTGCAGACCATCAGGTCCCTGAAGTGGGATGCGAGCCCGCTGATAAAATGGTGACCTTCGAAGCCGGAACTCAGAATGTGATTAAAATAAAGCAATAACCCGGGAATGTCCCTGCCCAGGATCAGGTCCGTGGTGTGGAAATACACGTCCACATCCAGGACGTTCAGGTTTTCGGCAACTGCCTTTCGGGTGATTTTTTTGCCAGCAAAGCTGACAATCCTGTCGAAGATGGACAGGGCGTCCCGCAGCGCGCCGTCGGCTTTCTGGGCGATGATGTGCAAGGCATCTTCCTCAACCACAATCCCCTGTTGATCAGCTATATACTTCAGGTAATTTACAGCATCTCTTACAGATATCCGTTTAAAATCGAAGATCTGACACCGGGAGAGGATGGTCGGAATGATCTTGTGCTTTTCGGTGGTCGCCAGAATAAAAATGGCGTGCTTTGGGGGCTCTTCCAGGGTTTTCAAAAAGGCATTGAAGGCCGCCTGGGAAAGCATATGAACCTCGTCTATGATGTAAACCTTGTATTTGCCAACCTGAGGGGGGATGCGTACCTGGTCGATCAGGTTTCGAATATCGTCCACTGAGTTATTCGAGGCGGCATCCAGTTCAAAAATATTGAAGGCGAAATCTTCCCCTTCCTGCTCACTTCCGTCCTCGTTGATCTTTTTGGCCAGGATACGGGCACAGGTGGTCTTGCCCACACCCCGGGGTCCGCAAAAAAGCAAAGCCTGCGCCAGGTGGTTATTTTCGATGGCATTGATCAGGGTGCGCGTAATGGCCCCCTGACCCACAACATCTTCAAAATGTTGCGGCCGGTATTTGCGGGCTGATACGATAAAGGGTTCCATCTTTTTCTTGCAGGCGTATTACGCGGGATGCTTTCCTACAAATATACATATCGAAACCATTTTTACAGATCACTTTGGCATGGCTATTGCTCATTTTATCAACAATTAAAGTACTTTTGAAGACAAGCAGGTCAGCCTGTCGCCCTGGCCACAGCGCCGGGGAGGAAAGTCCGGACACCGCAGTGCAGCATAGCGGGTAACACCCGTCCACCGTGAGGTGAGGACCAGTGCAACAGAAAGGAAGTACAGTTCGGCTGTAGTGAAATCAGGTAAACTCTATGCGGTGAAACGCCATATAGGTCGGCAATCGAAGGTGGCACGCCTGAGCCGATGGGTAGGCGGATCGAACCATGGGGTAACTCATGGTCCAGATAAATGACAGGAACCCCTTTCGCAAGATCGGGTTAACAGAATCCGGCTTATGACCTGCTTTTTATTTATTTCCCCTCGAAAAGGCTGAAAAGCGTACTCCCGTATTTCCGGACTTCGACAAACCCTTCCCCGGAGCTCAGATCTCTTTGCGGACCGTGTTCAATTACCAGGATCCCTCCTTTTTTCAATAGACCCCTGTCCAGGCACAGGGTTGCCAACTCCTTGAGTGACTCCACAGATTCTTCGTAGGGTGGGTCGGCAAAGATCAGGTCAAAGCATTCTGCGGTTTGAGCGAGGAATTTGTTCACGTCGCGTTTATAGGCTACCACAGGCATTTGAAGCTCCCCCGCGGTTTTCTGAATAAACCTGACGCATCCTGCATGCGCATCCACTGCAACTATATGCGGACACCCCCTTGAAGCGCATTCATAACTGATGTTTCCGGTACCGGCAAACAGATCCAGGACCGTCGCTTCCTCCCAGGCGATGCGATGCCCCAGGATATTGAAAAGCGATTCCTTAGCACGGTCGGTGGTGGGCCTTACCGGAAGTCCTTTCGGGGCCTTTATCCGCCTACCCTTATGGGTTCCCGAAATGATACGTATCACAGGGCGTTGATCAGGGTAAAGTCAATCCCCTCTTCCTGTCCGGAAAGGGGGAGGGTTGTATCTGCCGGGAGGAAGAGGGAGACATTTTCAAAGTATTCTGAACAGAATTCATAAACGCGATCCTCCTCGGTAACCTCACCCAGAAGCCTCAGCCTCAGGGATTCCGGATCGAGATTGAGTTGTTCCAGCGAAAATAGCAGGAAGTAAAGCACATCCTCTGCGCTGCTGATGGCGAAAGAGTTGTAGAAAAACAGCTTTTTGTTGGCAAAAACAACGAGATCCATCTGGGATTCTGCCAGGTGCACGTAGCAAATGGTCCCCTGACGGCTGCTCGGGAGTTTAATGAGGGTCTCCAGAAGTACGGTCCCGCTGTGTTTGAATTCGAACTCCCCAAAGAGATCGTACAGGAAGTTGTTCACGTTGGCAAAGGGGACATAGACGTTTACAGCATCAAGCCCGGTGATAACGTCGAAATCCAAATGATCCGTAGCCAGGATTTTTGCGTTGTATTTGAGGTAGTCGGGCAATTTTTCCTCCTGGAAGAGCGGCAGTGGAACCAGGCTGAAAAGCGCATTTCGGTGGATGGCAATAACCTCTGAAAAACTGTAATCAAGGACCCCCTCTTCCCTGAAACTCTGCCTGATCTCCCGGTGGAGGTCAAAGGGGCTGACCTCCCTTTTGAAAGGGAGGGAATGGCTCAGGGAGAGCTTGTTGGCAATGGTGTCCAGGATACAAAAAGAAAGTCCATTCAGGCTGACCTGAATGGACAATTTATGATAACTGTTTTCCGCTGCTGCCAGGTCCTTATTGATCTCCTTTTTTGTCATAAATAGGTGGCCAGTTTCCACTTGTGCTCACTTCATTTAGTGATCCGACCTTGATTTCAGTACCGTTGACCTCCTCCACGCTAATCTGGGCATTTTCCCTGGTGAGCAGGTCCTGCGGCTGGTCGTAAAGCACCACGGATTTGGCTACCTTGGCTTCAAAGACAGGGGCCCTGTACCCGCCTTTTTCAACAATATCCGCCTTCAGGGTGAATTGCTCGTTGTTGGCGGCATAAGGCACGTTCATCATTTGCAAGTAGCGATCGCTGTTCTTGAAAAGGGAATCCTTTACAGCCACAAACCCAAGGGTGTCAATAATCGTGACTTCCTTGAGCAAGTCGATTTGATAGACGCGGTCGAATTCCATATAGGAGGAATCCCGCTGCTGGGTAATGGTATATCTTCCGGTATCTACAAATGCAACCAGATCATTGAAATTGTTCGCAAAGCGGCCATTTACCGATTTGTAGGCCTCCTGGGCGTTTCGGATGTCCTTCAGCCTATCAATAACCTCTGCAAATCGCTCTTTTTTCACTTTATCAAATTCTATGGGCCCGGTGACGGATCTATAGATCATGTATCCCAGGAAGACACAGACGATCCAAAGAACAATTTGAAAGATGGTTTTCATTTTAGATAGTGTTAATTTGATCTTTTGGTTGATCACAAATCTACAATTTTTTTTTAATCAGGAAAGGGATTCGGCCAAATTCCTCCCTATCTTTGGGGGCCTATGAAATCCCTTTCCGCACCGGCATTTTACAGGCATTTACAGGAAAAATTCCCCCATACTCCCACCCCCAAACAAACCCTGGCCCTCAAGTCCCTGGCCGATTTTATCACAAGGGGGGATACAGGGGAGGTATTTCTGCTCAAGGGATATGCCGGGACAGGAAAAACCACCCTGCTGGGCACCCTTATTACCAACCTCTGGCACATTCGTAAAAAGGCGGTACTGATGGCACCCACCGGGAGGGCGGCCAAGGTAATGTCCAGCTACACTGGCTCCAAGGCTCACACCATACACAGGCAAATCTACTTCCCGAGGAAAGACCGGTCCGGGGGCGTTACCTTTACCCTGGCCCCAAACCGTCACCGCAATACCCTTTTCATAGTGGATGAGGCATCCATGATCCCGGATGCTCCCACGGAATCCGGAAAGGGTACTAATTCTTCCCTTCTGGATGACCTGATGACCTTTGTGTATTCCGGTCACAAGTGTCAGCTGATGCTGATAGGGGATACCGCCCAGCTACCTCCTGTCAGGTTATCCCTGAGCCCGGCCCTCGATGCCGGGAAACTCAGCCTGGGGTTTCAGAAAGAGGTGGTGGAGGTGGAACTGGACGAGGTGGTCCGGCAGGCCGAGGATTCCGGGATCCTGATGAATGCCACCCGATTAAGGGAGCACCTGGAAGAGGATCCTCCGCCTCAGTTCCGGTTTTCCCTTGCCGGTTACCCCGATATCACACGGCTTTTTGACGGGTATGAGATCCAGGATGCCATCAACGAGGCCTTTGACTCCAATGGCAAGGAGGAAACCGCCTTGATCGTCAGGTCCAATAAACGGGCGAACCTCTACAACAAGAATATCCGCAGCCGACTGTTATTTTTGGATAATCAACTGGCTGCAGGGGATTATATGATGGTGGTCAAGAACAATTATTTCTGGCTTAAGAGTACTTCGGAAGCAGGTTTCATCGCAAACGGCGATATCCTTGAAATCCTGGAGATCTTTGCCTTTAAGTCCCTGTACGGGTTCAGTTTTGCCGAGGTAAAAGTCAGGATGGTGGACTATCCCGGTCAGGCGCCTTTTGAAACCGTCCTGCTGCTGGACACGTTGGAAGCGGAAAGCCCATCCCTTTCCTATGAGGACAGCAACCGGCTGTACCAGGAAGTGATGAAAGACTATCAGCAGGAGCGGTCTGGATACCGGAAATTCCTGGCGGTCAAGAACAATCCCTTTTTCAATGCCCTGCAGGTCAAATTTTCCTACGCCATTACCTGTCACAAGGCACAGGGCGGTCAGTGGGAGACGGTATTTGTGGAACAGCCCTATCTTTCCGGAGCACCGGACCGGGAATACCTGCGCTGGTTGTACACCGCGGTTACCCGGGCCCGGAACCGCCTGTACCTCATCGGCTTTCATTCTGATTTTTTTGTGATGGATGAATGACTTATTTTAGAGGAAATCCACCGATATGGAGGCAGAAACAATGTTGACTATTTTCCTTGGGATAGGCCTGGCTGCTTCGGCCGGTTTCCGGGTCTTCCTGCCTCTTTTTGCGCTTTCCATGGCAGCCCATACCGGTATGTGGGAGCTTAACCCCGGCTGGGAGTGGCTGGGAAGCCTCAGTGCCCTGATCACCCTGGGGGTTGCCACCCTGGTGGAGCTATTCGCCTATTTCATTCCCTGGGTGGACAACCTGCTTGATTCCCTGTCAATGCCGCTGGCGGCCCTGGCAGGAACGGCCGTGATGGTTTCCACCCTGACCGGCATGGATCCTGTCATTACCTGGAGTCTGGCCATAATCGCAGGGGGCGGGACGGCAACGGCCATAAAGGGCGCTTCAGCGGGGAGCCGGCTCGCTTCATCCCTGGGGACAGGTGGTCTGGCCAATCCGTTGGTTTCCACGGTTGAAACGGCCACTGCCTCAGCTATTAGCCTGGCATCCATCCTGGCCCCTGTCCTGGCTGCTTTTATGGTCATCATTGTCCTTGCCCTTGTTTTTCGCATTTATAGAAAGCTAAGGCCACCGCGAAAGAAGTCTTCCTGAGACAATTAATGTACATTTGTCAATGCCGCAATAAAAAAAGACCCAAAGTGAAAACCATCGCGATGATACCGGCACGATACGCCGCCTCCCGCTTTCCCGGCAAGCTCATGAAAGATCTCGCGGGCAAACCGGTGATTGTGCGCACCTATGAGGCTGCGGTTAAAACAGGCCTATTCGATGCCGTGCTCGTGGTTACCGACAGTGAAGAAATCGCCCGGGCCGTTCGGTCTGCCGGGGGTGAAGTCTTGATGAGCCGGGAGGATCACCAGACGGGCAGTGACCGGATAGCCGAGGCCGTGGCCGACCTTGAGGTAGATATCGTTGTTAACGTACAGGGGGATGAACCATTTACCGAAGGGGAAAGCCTTGAAAAACTGCTTGGAGTTTTCAGGGATGACCCGCGGGAGGAGATCGACCTGGCATCCCTTATGACTAAAATAACCGATGCGGATCAGATCAGGGATCCCAATACGGTAAAGGTCATTACAGACACCCATGGTTTTGCCCTTTATTTTTCCAGGGCCCCCATCCCTTTCCAGCGGGCCGAAACCCCCAGGGCAACCTATTTCAAGCACAAAGGGGTCTATGCCTTTCGAAAAAGGGCCCTGCTGGATTTCCGGCGGCTGCCCATGCTGCCTCTGGAGGCGGTTGAGAAGATAGAGGCCATCCGGTTCCTGGAGTACGGAAAGAAGATCAAGATGGTTCAAACGCGGGTCACCGGGATAGAAATTGATACCCCGGAGGACCTTGAAAAGGCTAAGAAAGTATGGACCTGAATTTCAAAGACATTTCGACCATCGGCTTCGATGCAGACGATACCCTGTGGGTGAATGAAACTTACTTTCGGGAGGCTGAGGAAGAATTCGCTGCCCTGCTGGAGTCTTATGAAACCAAAAACACCATTGACCAGGAACTCTTTAAAACGGAAATGCAAAACCTGGACCTGTATGGGTACGGAATCAAAGGTTTCATGCTTTCCATGATAGAATCGGCCCTGGAGCTGTCCAACGGGCAGGTATCCCAGGAGACCATTGGGAAGATCCTTCAGGTGGGCAAGCGCATGATAACCCACAAACTGGAATTACTCGATGGGGTAG
>SBFL01000383.1 GCA_006227965.1 Bacteroidota bacterium
GTAATCCCGGAATAGGTGTAAGAATTGGCATTGTTTCCATAAAGGGCCGTCAGCCTGGGCTGGGGATAGGCTTTTCCGAAGATTCGGATCTGATCCAGTCTCCAGGGGATTTTTTCCAGTAGTACAGTAAAGAGGTTATCTGCCTCATCGCCCGGGAGAAAATGCCGATCGAATTCAAGGGTGGCATCCGGCAGCTCGATCCGTCCGGTTTTCAGCAGGTCATGCATCAGCGTACCACAGATTTCAGCTCGTTCCGGTACTGGGAAGGGCTCATCCCCGTGAAGGACCGGAAAGACTTGTTGAAATGGGAAAAGTTGTTGAAGCCGCTTTCAAAGCAGACTTCAGTAATGCTGAGCTTGTTTTTCGATAAGAGGTTGGAGGCATGCACCAGGCGGTATTCATTTACGAACTGAACAAAGGTTTTGTTGGTCACCTTTTTAAAATACCGGCAGAAGGAGGGTAAGGTCATATGGACCAGGTCGGCCATATCCTCAAGGGCGATAGGTTGCTGATAGTGCTCCTTCACATAGTTGAAGATCTTATTGATCCTGTCATTCTCCTTGGATTGCAATTCCATGGACAGATGGTCCGCATTGAGAATCTCGTACTCCGTGGTCCGTGCCAGTTCGTTAAGGATGTTCAGGATGGCAAGCAGGCGCTGGAAGTCCGATTTGTATTCCAGGATTTCGATCTTTTCCCCAATTTTCTCTTTAGCGCTTCCCGTAAAGGCGATCCCACCCTTGGCCTTTTCAAAAAGCCTTTGTATGCCAGACATTTCCGGGATCTCAAAAAAATCAGACCCCAGGAAATCCGTTTTCATTTGGACGACGGATTCACTGCTGTTACCCGTGCTGGCATCCGTAAAGCCACAGTGGGGGAGGTTGGACCCGATCAGAATGAGGTCTCCCTGTGTATAATAGGAAACGTGGCTGCCGATCTGCCTTCGGCCGGTCCCGCCGTTTACATAGACCAGTTCCAGTTCCGGATGGTAGTGCCAGACATTGTTTTTATTGGGCCGTTCCGCATTGAACTTCTGGTAAGTGAACGAATGACCAAAGTCCGGTTCAATCGCTTCAAAGGCCGGCTTTGTTTTGGTGATTGTGTTCATAGCAATAGTATTTCCTATCCGAAGTTACGCAAGCTGCTCAGGCCTGGATTGTGCGAAATTAACCAAAATATGTGCTATTTTACCATTCAACTAAATATTAAAACCCCTACATGATAAAATAACACAGAAATTGGATAATACGGAGGTAGTGGCACCGGGATTGTCAGGGTACTTTTGAAGTGTTAATCCAAAAAACGAAATGTTATGAAGACAAATTGGAAACATCTGAGCGCAGCCCTTTTGATCCTGGCAGGAACTGCCGAGGCAGGGGCAGTAACAACGGATTCTGGAAAGAAGCCGGTTGTGGGTGAACACACCACCAGTACGCCAGCAGTACAGGCCCGGGGCAGGAAGGTATACGTAAACCTTCTGAACCTGCAGGGGGAATCCGTAACTGTTAAGGTGTATGATGAACAAAGTCGCCTGCTTTACCTCAGGAACTTCAAGGAAACTCCGGTAATTGAAAAAGCCTTCAATTTCGAGGAAGCATTCGAGGGTACCTACAGCGTCGTTGTAAACGACGGTGAGGCCACCTATACCGCTTCAGTGGAGGTTGCCCGTTAGTTTGGTTTAGTTTAGTTGGTTTAGTTCGGGAAAGGGGGCATAAGGCCCCCTTTTTCTATGAAACCCATTGAAGGAGCTGATTGCGTTTCCCCTCTGGGAGCCAGCTCAGGGAGAGTGCCTTCTCCAAAAGTTCCGGATCCTTTGTCGGTGCATACCACATCCGGTAGAACTCGGCAATGCTCATGGATGAGAGCGGTGATTCAAGGAGTTTCACAGCATCCCCCGGACGTATCCATCCCGATTTTAAAACCGACACATAGGCCCCGGGGTACCCGTGAGCAACAAATTTTTGAATGATCCCCTGGTCCCCGAACCGTATCCCCAGCTTGAAACAGGGCTCTCTGGGAGTGGTAATCCGTACCCTGGCCTCCCCAATGCTATAGGCACTGCCCATGTACAGGGTGGTTTCGTCCATTCCCGCCACGGTGAGATTTTCACCGAACGTTCCATAGTCCCACTTCAGATGTGGGTATTGCTCTTTCCAATAAGTGTATTGTTCCAGTGAAAACAGATAGGCTGCTTTCATGGATCCCCCATGAACAGATGGATTGCCAATAGCATCCCCCCGGACACCCTCAGGTGTAAGGTAGATACCGCCCGGTTGGGGCTTTTTATAAATCCCGGTGATCTTATGTTCTCCCTTCCACTTGATGCTGACCGGTTGAGCGGTATTTGAGCTTGCGATCTTCATTGAAAATTTCGATTACATAAGAAAACCATTCTTATCCGATATAGGTTCAGGGATGTTGTTCTCGCCCAGCATTTCCAGCAGATCAATTTCAATGGCCCTCGAGATGGCTGTAATAGGGACGTCGTTGTAAGTTCCCTCGAAAGGATTTTCGGAATAGTCTCCTATTTTTTCCATCAGGAAAAACACCCAGGTAATCAAACCGCTCAGGAATGGGCAAATCCAGAGGATCCACCAGTCAGATGCTTCCATGATATCCAGCAATCCAAATGGCACAAAGACACAGAATACCAGGGTTAGCCAAATAGTTGCGGAGGCGTATTGCCGTGGAAAGGGGAAATTTTTAATCCGTTCGGATTTTCCCTGATCGGCATAGAAGGAGGTGATGAGCGTATGGAATTCCATATGCCGAAAATCCTCATAGTACCCTGCATCCCGCAGATCCTGCAGCCTTGTGGATTGGATTTGCAGGATTTGGGTCGCCAAATTCGATTTATTCCTCAAAAAGTGGACCTCACTTTCTGCCAGATAAAGGCGTAATTCCCCTTCCAGTTTATTTGTATAATCTTCACAAACCGTTGGTGCATAGAGGCCTTTCACCCTGTTGTTAATATGTTCCCACGGCCGGCTCAATCTCAATTGGTGCCTCAAGGCCGTCATCCAGGCAATATGGCGGTGGATCAGTTCTTTTTTAATGGCTTCCTCCCCCGAACCCTGAACAAAAGCCATGACGGCAGCGCCAAAAGCCCGGCTGTTGTTTACAATACTCCCCCATATTTTCCGTGCTTCCCAGGTACGGTCGTAGGAACTGTTGTTTTTGAATCCCAAATAGAAAGCTACTGCAATACCAATTACGCCGATAGGCCCCCAGGGGAGTGACAGGTTTATTCCTGAGAAGTGGGTGGCAAGGCAGATGGCTGCACCGTAAATCACCCCGAGTATGAAGGGCCATTTAGACCAGTTAAAGGTCATCCAGAATCCATACTGTCTTTTTACGTACATAGTTGAGGGTTGTATTCTTTTGTGATTCTTGTCTTCTAATATACAACACCTTTAAGTACTTTTTTCAACCCCGGTTCAGCACACCGGGTACTACTGACCAGATTCCGGTTTTTTAGGGATACCCACCCCCCAAAAAAAAGAGAGGGGGGCATGCCCCCCTCCCCGAATTCAAGATAAATGTATTTCCTGCAACTAAAAATCACAGACCACCTCAGTGAGTTGGCAAGCGACCTTTCAGGGGGTGATTATTCTTCCTTATCCATATTTTTGGTAATGAAGAACCCGATTAAAAGCCCTGTACCTGCAAGCAGGAAGATAGACCCGGGCATGGCAATGTCTTCATCCACACCGCCTATGTCCGACAGGATTCCCCCCAGCATGACACCGGCCCCTATGCCCATAAGCAATAAGGCCAGGTTTAGAATAAGCACCTTCCAAAAGGGCTGGGCGTGCTGCCGGCCCTGCGAGAAAATACCGGCATCCACCCCCTTTTCAATAAGGGCGAGGCGCTCCTTGTTTCGGGTTGAAAAATACAAGTAGGCGATTCCGAAAATTACCGCCCAGAAAACAACAATTATAATTACTTCAGCTCCCATAGTTTTTTGATTTATGAATAAAAGATTTTATGTTCACCTCATCAGACGGGATCATCAAAGGGAAGGTTACAGGGATGGATGATTTTTTTTGTAACCTATTCGCTGCTTTTAACGTCTTATATAAAGAATGAACCGACATAAGGCTTCCGATACCAACCTCATAAGCCAGGTGTTGGCCGGGGATACCCGAGCCTATGCCGTCCTTTTAGGGCGCTACCAGCATATGGTCTTCACCCTGGCAGTGAGAATGTTGGGGGATCGGGAACTTGCGGAGGAAACAACCCAGGATGTCTTTGTAAAGGCTTACAGTTCGCTGGTAGGTTTTCGGGGAGATTCAAAGTTTTCCACCTGGTTGTACCGGATAGCCTATCATCGGATCCTGGATGAATGCGACCGTCAGAAACGAAAACTGGATCAGCGCACAGAATTTGCGCAGGACCGGGAACTGGCAGAGGCGGGAAATCCCACCTGGGACAGGCTGCTTGAACGTGAGCGAAAAGAGGTCTTGTTGCAGGCACTCGGCGAGTTATCTGCGGAGGAGAATTCTTTGATAAGTTTATTTTATCTGCAGGAACTGAGCCTGAAAGAGCTCGGGGAAGTGCTCGAGTTGAGTCCGGATACGGTAAAAGTACGCCTGTTCCGGGCACGCAAACGCCTTAAAATGCTGATGGAAAAAAGCAATACAGGCACCTTATTAAAAACCTATGAGCGATAAGAACGACATGCTGGACCTAAACGACCCCTTAAAGATTCTATTGCGGGAATCCGCCATGGAACAGGCCCCGGAATCTCTTGTTTCAGACGTGATGCGGGCGATAAATCCGGAAACATCAATTCCGGGTACGGGAAAACCTCTTATTTCAACCCTTGGCTGGATTGTGATTGCAGCCGGGCTGACGGCCCTTAGTCTTATGTCCCTGCTGACGTCTGGGAGGGGCGAGGGTTCTGAATACCTGTCCCTGCTAACCCGAGGCATGGAAAATCTTCGTTTGCCATCCGGCGGATTTTCCAATTTCCCTGATACGGTCTGGCTGGGAGTATTGGCCTTCGGGATTTATGGCCTTTTGCAGCTCTTCTGGATGAAACGCCAACTGGACCAGCAACGGCTGTTTTGAACTATAAATAGGTATAGCACCAGTAGATCAGCAATCCCTGTAAAGGAATTCTCAGTAGTAAAACCCAGGATGGAAGGCCCATGGAGGCCTTTTCATTCCGTAGCATATGGGTATGGACCGGCAGGAACAGCACGAGTAAGATCATGATTCCGTACAGGGCCGGCTCATTTGCCCTGGGAAAGAAGAGCGCCGCACCCAATGCGATTTCAAGTACCCCGCTGAGGTAGACCATTCCCTTTCGGGAAGGTATCCAGGCGGGCATTATGCGCATGTATATGGCCGGGTAGATGAAATGCAGGATTCCCGCCAGGACGTAAAGCGACGCCATGAAATAATAGTGCCAGGGTGCAGCCATATCCGCAAGGTACCTAAAATCTGAAGGCCCTGGGCAATTTATGGTGGTCCACAGAATGCCCCTGAAGCAAATCAAATCTTTGGCGAACAAAAAACCGCCCGGTTCCGGGCGGTTTTCTATTTCAGCGAAGTAGATCCTTATTTGACCATATCGAAGCTGCGCTGAATAAAGGTGGTCATTTCTTCTCCTTTCAAAAGACCTTTGGAAAGACGCGCCAGATCGAGACATTGATTGATCAGCCTGGTACGCTTCTTTTTGGTCGGCGTCCCCAGTATCTCCCCTACAAGCGGATGATTGACATTTACCACCAGGTTGTACATCTCTGGCATGTTTCCCATACCGAACATGCCCCCCCCACCGGTTTGCTGCATTTCCTTCATGCGGCGCATGAATTCGGGCTCGGTGATCATAAAAGGAGCTGCGGCACTGTCCATGGCCTCCATTTGTACCATGTAAGCGCTCTTTTCACCCAGGACTTCCTCCACCTGGGTTTTTAGTTGTTCCTTCTCCTCATCCGAGAGCTTGGAGATCTGGGTATCCTCCTTTTCAATCAGCTTGTCCAGGTGGTCTGCATCGACACGGGAAAAGGAGAGTTTCTCCTTGCTGGTCTCGAGTTTCTGCATCAGGTGGCCCACAATCGGACTGTCCATAAGAAGGACCTCGTAACCCTTATCTTTGGCTGCCTGAATATAGGAATGCTGTGCCTCTTTATCCGAAGCGTACAACAGCACGAGCTTCCCGTCCTTGTCGGTTTGCTGCTCCTTTACTTTTTCCCGGAGCTCGTCGAAGGTGAAATAAGTGCCGTCCACGGTTGGATAAAGTGCAAATACCTCTGCTTTTTCAAAGAATTTTTCCTCGGAGAGCATTCCGTATTCGATGACGATCTTAATGTCGTTCCACTTTTTTTCGAAGTTTCCACGATCTTCCTTGAAGAGGGAATTCAGCTTGTCAGCGACTTTGCGGGTAATGTAAGAGGCGATCTTTTTTACGGCTCCGTCTGCCTGCAGGTAGGATCGCGAAACGTTGAGCGGGATGTCCGGGGAATCGATGACCCCCCTTAGCATCGTAAGGAACTCAGGGACGATCCCCTCCACATTGTCGGTGATGAATACCTGGTTCTGATATAACTGGATCCTGTCTTTCTGCAGGGAGAGGTCCTGTGTGAGTTTGGGAAAATACAGGATACCGGTTAGGTTGAAGGGGTAGTCTACATTCAGGTGGATATGGAACAGGGGTTCCTCAAACTGCATCGGATACAACTCCCGGTAAAAGGATTTGTAGTCGTCCTCCTGAAGATCTGCGGGTTTTTTGGTCCATGCCGGCTCCGGATTATTGATGATGTTATCTACCTCCCGGGTGGGTGCCGGATCATCTTCTTTGGCTCCTTCGGGTTTTGGGAGTGTTTCGGTACGGGTACCGAATTTGATCGGTAC
>SBFL01000348.1 GCA_006227965.1 Bacteroidota bacterium
TCGAAGATGGAGTTCAGGTTGTTTACGTCGGTCACAGGCGTATTGTCCCGGTCCACGATCCGGTATCCGTAGCGGATGCTGTTGAAGCGGCGTTCTTTCCGGCGCCCGTTATAGCCAAAGCCAAGGGTAAGCTTATCTGAGGCCTTATAACCAAGGGCCATATAACTGTTGAGTTCGCTGTCGTCTATGCTTTGGAAGAAGCGCTGGTTGTCAAAGGGGATGTTTGTATAGAACACCGGGTTGGTGCTAGGGTCGTTGTCCAGGGCCAGCTGGTAATTCTCCAGGGTGACCCGTTTCCGGTCGGGTTCGTCTGAAAACACCTTGTTAAAACCGACACCCCAGCCGAAAGTCCATTTTTCCTCAAAACTGTGCGAACCATTGAGCTGGTTCACGAAGATCATATCCTGGTTGAACTGCACGTTCATCACGTAGAACCCTTCGTCCGTGGTGATGATCGCATCCCGGTTGGTACCCTCTCCATTAACACCATAGTATCCTACCGCGTCGGAAGCACTGTTGATAAACAGGCTGGTATAACTCAGCTTATGCTCCGGATTGATGCGATAAGTCAGGTTCAAAAGGGCCGTAGTGTTCGTGTCATAGACATATTCATTCACCGCGGGAAAATTGACCTTCAATAAATTAGTGAAATCCACGGCAGGACCTTCCCTGTAGGAATACCCACTGTCAAAGCTTGCCGACCCAAAGACACTCAGGCGGGATTCCTTTCCGATATTCCAGGATTTGCCGGCTTCAAAGGTTCCGTTGAGGTTTATCGGGTCCCAGGCTGACTGCGGATCTACCCCGTGCGCCAGCACCACATTAAAGGGGTTGTACTCGTACCGGTTGTAAAAACCATAGGCACTGGGCCCTTCAGAACGAACAAAATCAAGCCCGCTGGCATTGGTATTCAAACCACTGCCCAGGCCTACCTTGAAATAGCCGTCTCCGGTGTATTCCTTTGAATCCACATTGACGTTTCCGGCCGCAAAATCGGCATAGAAAAGGGTGGAATACGCCTTGCTTACCGCCACATTTTCCAGGATCCCTGAGGTAAAGAGGTTCAGGTCTATGTTCTTTTTGTTTACATCGTTGGAAGGAAGGGACAGGCCGTTCATAGTGGTGGTCTGGTAGCGATCGCCAAGCCCGCGCACATACACGTCATCGGATCCCTGTTGTTTGGAGATCCCGGAGATCTGAGCTACAGCTGCAGCTGCATCATCGATCCCTTTCAAACGAAGGGCCTCTGCACTGATGGCCTCCTGGATCACAACGGCCTTTTTCTGCTCCAGCAGCAAGGCTACCTCAGAGTCGTTGGCAGCAGTGGTTATAACGACCACTTCGTCCAGGGAAACGCCCTGGGTTGCAGACATGGGTACATTCACTTCGGTGACTTTTCCCGCTTCCACAGTAACCGTTAACTCAACAGTTTCATATCCGAGGAAGCTGTAGACGACCGTATAGGAGCCGGGCTCTATACCGTCTAGTTCATACAGCCCGTCAAAATCGGTAGTAGTCCCTTTGGTAGTGCCCTTGATCAGGACATTGGCAAAAGGCAGGGGATCGTCGTTCATTTCCCTGTCGATAAGCATACCGACAATCGAGCCAGTTGCCTGCCCGAAAACGCAGGATCCAAAAAGGAATATTATAAAGTAAAGAGATATTCTCATTTTCTGTTATTCGTATTCGGGTGCAAAGAACACATATGGCTGTAAAGGTCTCGTTAGCCCTGTGTTAAACCTTTTTTGCATTAGTGTTAGGGAAATGTTACGAGGTTACCCCCGTGTTAAGGGGCCGGAAAATGCTAAAGGCGGACCCCCAAAAAAGCGGTATCTTTCCCCTCAAATTCAGCAGATATGATGCAGTGGGAACAGCTCCTCTCCCTCCGTCGGCAGGGGGATACACACAAGCGTTTGAGAAAGGAACAGGACGAGACACGCCTGGGCTTCGAGGTGGATTACGACCGGATTATTTTCTCCCCCTATTTCCGGAGCCTGCAGGACAAGACCCAGGTGATCCCCCTCTCCAAGACAGACTTTGTCCATACCCGCCTGACCCACAGCCTGGAGGTTTCTGTGGTAGGTCGCAGCCTGGGCCGCCTGGCCGGGGCCCGCCTGTTGGAGAAACACCCCTACCTGTCGCAGGCGCAAGGCTACCAGTTCAACGATTTCGGGGCCATTGTGGCCGCAGCAGCCCTGGCCCACGATATCGGCAACCCGCCCTTTGGCCATAGCGGGGAAAAGGCCATTGGCACCTTTTTCACCAGGGGCCCAGGACTTAAATACCGGGATGCCCTCACAGACAGACAATACCAGGACCTGGTCCGCTTTGAGGGGAATGCCCATGGTTTCAGACTCCTGACGGCGGACCGCAAAGGAGTTCCCGGCGGCCTCCGCCTGAGTTACGCAACCCTGGGGGCTTACATGAAATACCCCAAGGAATCCCTGCCCCACCAAAAAGGAGGCCCCATAGCAACCAAGAAGTATGGTATTTTCCAGACTGAGGTGGCAGCATTTGAGGAGGTCGCCGCAGATCTGGGTCTTAAGTCCATGAACCTTCAGGGGTCCATTGGGTTTTGCCGGCACCCGCTCACTTATCTGGTGGAGGCTGCTGACGATATCTGCTATACCATCATCGATTTTGAGGATGGCATCAACCTGGGGCTGGTTCCTGAGGAATATGCCCTGGAGTACCTCATCAAGCTGGTACAGGACCGGATCAACACCGAAAAATACAGGGGTATCCCACATATGCCAGACAGGATCGGCTACCTGCGGGCCATCGCCATCGGCACCCTGGTGCAGGATGCGGTACGGGTGTTTATGGAAGAGGAGGAGGCTATCCTAAACGGGGAACTGGAGGTGGCCCTGCTTGACAAAAGCCGTTACCGGGCCCAGATAGAAGACATTATAAATCTGAGTGTGGAGCGGATCTACCAGGCTCCGGAGGTGGTGGAGAAAGAAGTGGCCGGTTACAAAATCCTGTCGGATATTCTGGAGGTGAGCACCGAAGCCCTTTTGGCACAGCTGGAAGGACGCCTTTCCTCTTATGACAGGCTCATCCTAAGCATGCTTCCCATTGAGGGCGGGCAACCCCAGGCCGTTTCCGTCTATGAGGTCCTGTTGCAGGCCTGTTCGTTTGTCGCATCCCTTTCGGACCGTGCCGCGGTGCATATCCATAACAAGATCAGCGGAAAGCAGCTGCAGGATCAGAATGTATAAGTTACACCGATGCCCAGTTGTTGGCGGAACTGAATCCTGGGAACCCCCGGGTCGATCACAAGGCCGTTATCGTCTTCCACTCTGTCGAATTTGATGTCGTCATCGTAGATAAAATGCAATAGGAGGGTAGCGCTGATAAAGTCATTTACCGTGAATTTGGTAGTGAGCTGCCAGTCGATATCTATGTTCCCAAAATTGTTCAGATAGTCCGTATACAGGCTTAGATTATGGTCAAGGACCACATTCTTTACCACGGGTAATTCCCATTTGTGGGTTACCAGGATACCCATCTCGCGGTACACCTTCTTTCCCGGGGTTATGATGTTCCCTTCGGCATCCCTTATAGCGCGCTGCACCCCGAAGGCACCCTGGTTGGCCAGGTCCTGGTTGAGCACAAAGGTGCTTTTAAAGGTGAGGGGGGAGAGGTACAGGTTGAATTTTTTCCCTTCAGGGATGTAGGAGGTCCCGCCCCCTATAAAGAGGTAGCCCGGGGCCATAAAGGCTGAAATGGGGGTGGTCCGGTCCGGATATTTGTACCCGTTGGCAAACTGGGTGTTGAAATTCGCTTTGGCCGAAAAGTACCAGCTGCTGATGGTGTCCCTCCGGTACCCCAGGGTGCTGCTGAGGCGGATCGCGTCATCGGTCTTTCGCCATTGCCTCCCTTCCTGGGCATTCCAGCCGAAACGCATTTCCATGCTGTTGTCCCACTGGAAGTACCTGAATTTGTAGTTTCGCTCAAACTCCAGTTTCGCCAGGGCTGAGATGGCATTGTCGCCCCCTGCGTTCCAGTTCACAAAGGCCACTTCGCTCAATTGTACATCCAGTTCGTTGATCTTTTCCCAGAAGGAGGGTACCCGGAACCTTTTTCGCTTCTTGACAAGCGGTTTTGTCTGGTTGAAGGAAATAACAGGGTTCATAAGGGAAACGCCCCTTGGAATTATCTTTACCGGCTCCTGTATTGTCCGGATCACAATGGTGTCCAGCGGGATACTGTCCGGAGTTATCCTGGGAGGAATGCTGTCCTGGGCGTATGTGGAAGTACTCCAGAACAACAGGGCCAGTGCCCCTGAAATCCAAAGGTTCCTTTTAGACTTCATCCAGGCACTTATTTAGAACGCGAAGAATTGCAGTCTGGTCCAGACCCTGTTCTGCATAGAGTTCTTCCGGGGTCCCGTGGGAGACGAAGGCATCCCCAATGCCCAGGCGGGTTACGGGAATGGAAAGACCGCGGTCTGCCAGGTATTCGAGCACAGCGCTCCCGAAACCGCCAGGGAGGCAGCCGTCTTCCACCGTTACCAAATGGGTATAATTTGCGCTGATTTCTTCGAGCAGGACTGTATCCAGGGGTTTGGCAAACCTGAAATCGTAGTGGCCGAACCCCTCCGGGGATTTGGATTCCTCGATGGCCCCCGCTACTGTCCGCCCCAGGGTCCCCAGACTCAATACGGCAACTGAAGTTCCTTTTCTAAGGGTTCGCCCCGTGCCCCAGGTAATCTTCGTGAAGGGTTGTTCCCAGTCCGGGTTGTGGCTGTGACCTCTGGGGTACCTTATGGCTACAGGCCCGAGGTTCTCCAACTGGACAGTATAGAGCATGTTCCGCAATTCCACATTATCCATTGGGGCCGCCAGGCTTAAATTTGGGATGCACCTCAGGTAGGCTATGTCAAAGACGCCATGGTGGGTGGCACCGTCTTTACCCACAAGCCCGGCCCGGTCCAGGCAGAACACTACCGGCAGGTTTTGCAGGGCCACATCGTGGATGACCTGATCGTATCCCCGCTGAAGGAAGGTCGAATAGATGGCACAATAGGGCACAATCCCTTCAGCGGCCATGCCTGCCGCAAGCGTTACTGCATGCTGTTCTGCGATCCCCACATCGAAGGTGCGTTCGGGAAGGGTTTCCATCATGTATTTAAGGGAGCTCCCGGTGGGCATAGCCGGGGTGATCCCAACTATATTCAGGTTTTTCCGTGCCAGTTCCACAAGGGTGTGCCCGAACACATCCTGGTATTTCGGTCCCAGGTCCGGGGATTTTGTGGTCCGAAGCAGGTCTCCGGTCGTTTTGTCAAACCTTCCAGGGGCGTGGTAGACCACCTGGTTTTCCTCGGCTTTTTGCAAGCCTTTTCCTTTAGTGGTGATCAGGTGCAGCAACCTGGGGCCGGTTTCCGATTTCTGTCGGGTGAGTTCCTCTAACAACCCTGGCAGATCGTGGCCGTCCATAGGCCCTGAATATCTCAGGTTGAGGCATTCAAACAGGTTTTCGCCCCCGCCTTCCCCTTTTTTGACGGCTGTGAGGTATTCTTTCAGAGCCCCCACGCTTGGATCGATCCCAATGGCATTGTCGTTGAGGATGACCAGGAGGTTGGCATCGGAGACCCCCGCATGGTTCAGCGCCTCAAAGGCCATCCCACTGGCGATGGAGGCATCTCCTATCACCGCTATATGCTGCCGGCTGCCATTTCCTTTGAGCCCGGCGGCCAGGGCCATGCCCAGCAGGGCGGAAACGGAGGTGGAGGAATGCCCGGTCCCGAACGGGTCAAAGGGGCTTTCTTCCCGATTTGGGAACCCGCTCAGGCCGTCTTTCTGGCGGATGCTTTCAAACTGTTCCCGCCTTTCAGTCAGGATTTTGTGCCCGTAGGCCTGGTGGCCCACATCCCAGACCAGGCGGTCATCCGGGGTGTTGAAGACGTAATGCAGGGCGATGGTGAGCTCCACCACACCGAGGGAGGCACCCAGGTGCCCTTCCTTGACGGAGACCACATCGATGATGAACTCCCGCAGTTCTTCCGCCAGGGCCGGTAGCTGGGCTACCGGTAGCTTCCGCAAGTCTCCGGGGGATGATATGTGGGGCAGCAGTTTCATTACAGTCGGTAAAGGTAATCCAATTTCAAGATTCAAAAAGCGGAAAGGACGTGAGGGAAATTGTATTTTTGGGTCCATGGAATTCGTTTTGGACCATTCATATTTCATGAAAAAGGCCCTTCAGGAGGCCGAGACAGCTTACGAAAAAGGCGAGGTACCTGTCGGAGCCGTCATTACGGTAAATGACCGCATCATTGCCCGTGCCCATAACCTGACCGAAAAACTCGGGGATGTAACAGCCCATGCGGAAATGCAGGCCATAACTGCAGCGGCGAATTTCCTGGGCGGTAAATATCTGCACAATTGTATCCTGTACGTAACCCTGGAGCCCTGTCAGATGTGTGCGGGCGCACTTTACTGGAGTCAGATATCAAAGGTGGTCTTTGGAGCTTATGACCCCCAGCGGGGTTTTTCTTCGGCCGGTGGGAAACTCCACCCCAAAACGGAGCTGGTGGGCGGGATCATGGAGAATGAGGCTTCCAGTTTGCTCCGTCAGTTCTTTATCCAGAAGCGGAACCTCAATTAAAAAAAGAAGCACCGCGTCTGATGCGGTGCTTTCAACCCTTCAAAATAAAATAAGTTTATCCGATGATGTGTACATCGGCCGCAACCAATCCCTTACGGCCTTCGGTTTCTTGATATTCTACTTTGTCTCCCTGATTGAGTTGTAACCCGTCCAGGGCAGTTGCGTGAACGAAGATGTCCCTTCCGGTCTCATCGTTGGTGATGAATCCATAGCCTTTGGACTCATTGA
>SBFL01000037.1 GCA_006227965.1 Bacteroidota bacterium
TGCCATGAACGCCCTGAATGTTGGGCGGATCAAGCTGGCAGCAGCTTGTCTGGAGGCCCAGAGACGGGTTACGGATGAGGCGGTGGGTTATGCCAAGGAACGGATTCAGTTCAGGACCCCCATCATCAATTTCGGGGCCATCAAATCCAAGATCGCGACTATGGCCACCAATGCCTTCGCAGGTGAATCAGCCTGCTACCGGGCTGCAAGCGATATTGAAAACCGAACTGCCATGCGTGTGGCTGCAGGAAATTCGCATCAGGAGGCCGAGCTTAAAGGAGTAGAAGAATACGCCATTGAGTGCTCCATCCTTAAGGTGGCGGTATCCGAGGACGTCCAACAGACAACTGACGAAGGCATTCAAATCTTCGGTGGTATGGGATTCAGTGCGGACACCCCCATGGAATCAGCCTGGAGGGATGCCCGGATATCAAGGATCTATGAGGGCACCAATGAGATCAACCGCATGCTCTCCGTAGGGATGCTGATTAAGAAGGCCTTGAAAGGTCACGTGGACCTTCTGGGGCCTGCAACGGCAGTAGGGGAAGAACTCATGGGTATCCCCAGTTTTGATACCCCTGACTTTTCAGAAGTGCTCTCAGCGGAAAAAGAATTGATCGGGAGACTCAAAAAGGTACTCCTTATGGTCGCCGGAAAAGCGGTGCAGAAATTCGGCCCGGACCTGGAAGCCCACCAGCAACTCCTGTTGGCGGCTGCCGATATCCTGATCGAGATCTATATGGCCGAATCAGCGGTCTTACGGGCGGAAAAGAATGCCAAACGCTTTGGGGAGGAAACTCAAAGAACACAGATTGCCATGGCCCAGCTATACCTGTATGAGGCTGTCGATATCGTGATCAAGAAAGGTAAGGAAGCCATAGTTTCCTTTGTAGAAGGCGATGAGCAGCGGATGATGCTCATGGGGCTGAAACGATTTACGAAATATCAGAACCAGCCAAATGTAGCAGCCCTCCGCGAACTGATAGCCGATCAGGTTGCTGAGGGTAACGGGTATACCTTTGATTGAGCAACTCCCTGAAAATGAAAAAACCGCCCGGTTTCGGGCGGTTTTTTTATGCGGAATTATGATGCATGACCTACTGCGCTCCAAGAAAACCAAAGCGGGATGAATAATCCAGCATCTGGGCCTCGAAGCTTTCGGGCTGCTTTAAGATCACATCTATAATTGCACCTTCCGCATCGGTAACGGGCTCAAGCACCGGGTTTACAAAACCGCTGTAGGGAGCGGATTTAAACCGGGCGTTCCGCTCCAGGACTTCAGCGTGGATCTCCTGGTCCACCTTAACCCCGTATCCCTCTACGAGGTCCTCAGCTGCCTGGTAATCCCCCTCGGATTTGATCCGTTGGGTTTCTCGCAATAACTGCCCGAAGAGCTGCCGAAGTTTCTGGTAATCCAAAATATTGAAATAGGTCTTCCCATCCCGTGACACCTTTTCAATTACGTTGTCCTGCCGCCCCTTTTCAAAGGCCCAGGCGGAAACCCACTGCCGGTTGACCATGTGGTCTTCCTCGATGTCATCGCCCAGTTCGATACGGATCAGCTGGGTCATGAGCCCGTTCCGGATATAACCGTCATAAGCAGCCTTGCCGACCATTTCAAAGTCGGGAACCAGACCGAGTTCCTGCAGCTTCGGATCCATCAGGTAATATAGGGCCAGCAAATCTGCCCGTCCCTCCTCCAGGGTACTTCTGTAGTTTCTGAGGGTCTCCTTGGGCTGCCCCACCCCCGGATTCAGTTGTCCGGATGCATGGCCAACCACCTCGTGCAGGGCGGTGTGGAGCTTGTCTGCAAGTTCCCCGTATTTGATCTCCAGGGCGATCTCCTCCTCGTCATAGGCGAATTCCTTTAGGCGATCCGTGCCCCCGGCCTTGTTATAGGCGTTGACGATATTTCCGAGGGAAACGGATTTGCTGCCGTGTGCTACCCGGATCCAGTTGTTGTTGGGCAGGTTCACGCCAATAGGAGTTTGCGGGGAGGCATCCCCGGCTTCCCCGGCCACGATAATGGTCTTATAGGAAACCCCCACTACACTATCTTTTTTATGTTCTTCCATCAGGGGTGACTGGTCTTCAAACCACTGGGCGTTTTCGGAAAGGACCTCCATCTGCCGGGACATTTCAAAATCCTTGATCTGGATGATGCTTTCATAGGACCCCTTGTAGCCCACCGGATCGTTATATACCTCAATAAACCCGTTGATCCAGTCAATATCACCCCCTGTGGTCTTGACCCAGGAAATGGCATATTCGTCCCAGACACCCAGGTCCCCGGTGCGGTAGTATTCAATGAGCAATTCCAGGGTGCGGGCCTGTTGTTCGGTTTCTGCGACTCCCACTGCCAGCTCCAGCCACTTCACCACTTCCTCAAGGGCAGCGCTGTACATCCCGCCAATTCTGTAGACTTCTTCCCTGAGTTGACCATCCTCCCGGACGAGTTTGGAATTCAAACCGGCTTCAATCTGCTGGCCCTCCGGACCTTTGTCTACAGATGCGTAATAATCGGCGACTTCCCGGGAGGTGATGCCCGGGTCATAAAAATTTACGGCAGAGACAGCTACATTGTCCACACCTTTTTTCTTGTTTACCTTTTTGCTGTCAGCTTCATCGAAAATAACCTCAAAAGGTTCTCCGCTGAGCTCCGTGTCCGTTTCTGCCAGGAGATACTCCAAATATTCAGCGGAAAAACCCGGTTCTATCTTGTCATTGGAGTAATGGTGATGGATCCCGTTGGAGAACCAGAAACGCTTAAGATAGGTTTCGAAGGCCTTCCAGTCATTGGTGGATTTGTCCCCTTCAAACCGGGTGTAGACCTGTTCGAGGGCCCTTCGGATCTCCAGGTTATGCCTGTAGTTCTGGTCCCAGATGATATCCCGCCCGGACAGGCCGGCCTGGGTAAGGTAATACACAAGCTTTTTCTTATCGGCGGGGAGTTCTTCAAAACCGGGAACCTGATAGCGCAATACCCGGAGGTCCGCAAACTGATCGACCACATATTCAAACTCCTGTTCGGATTGTTCAGTAAGGGGTTCGGGGGTGGATTCCTGCTTACAGGAAACAAAAAAAATCCCTGCCAGAAGTAGGGAAAAATACGGGTGAAGTTTCATCGTATTAACGGCTTTTTTTGGTTGTCCTGCAAAAATAATGAACCCCCAGGAAATATGAGGATTTCCCCGGGATTTTCGATGAAAAAATCAGATGCCCGGCTACCTGGAGAAGCCTAACATCCTTCAGAAGACGGGCCTTAAAACACCTTATTCCCCTCCTTCAGCCTTTTTGCAGACCAGATACCAGGGTATTGGGGTACAGTGTATTTTCGGATGAAGCTTGTGGATTCCCCATTAAAGGTTACCTGGTGTTCAGGGTACAAAACCGGTAAATGACCAGTAGGGGGAAATGCCCCCTCCCCCGTCTGCAAGATACCGCCTGTTCCTGAAAACAGCTATCAGTCCTGTATGTTTTCCAACACCTTTTCATCCTGTTCTTTCCCAGAAAAGTTCAGGGCGCATTCAATGAGTGCCAGATGGGAATATGCCTGGGGAAAGTTACCCAGCAGACGTTTGGTCTTGAAATCAATATCCTCGCTGAAGAGTCCCAGGTGATTGCTATACCCGAGCACCCGTTCAAACCATTTTCGCGAGCGTTCTTCCTCTCCGATACGGAACAGGCTGTTGATGAACCAGAAGGTACAAATCGTGAACGAGGAGGTGGGCAGGCCAAAGTCGTCTTCATTCTTATAGCGGAACAGCAGCCCGTCCTGGCTCAGCTCGCGTCCAATGGCTTTGACGGTACGGACGTATTTCGGGTCCCGGGCCTCGATAAACCCATAGGGCTCCATAAGCAGCACTGAGGCATCCAGATATTTGGAGCCATAAGACTGGGTAAAGGCCCCTACCTCTGCATTCCAGGCCTTTTCATGAATGTCTTTCCGGATTTCCCGTTCCAGGGGCAGCCATTTATCGATCTTACGTTGCTTCTGGAAAATCCTGGCGATTCGGATAGCCCGGTCAATGGCAACCCAGCAGAGGACTTTTGAAAAGGTGAAGTGACGATCTTCGGTCCGGAATTCCCAAATGCCCTTGTCGGGTTCCTTCCAGTGTTTCTCTACGATCCATACGATCCCCTTGGTGAGCGACCAGAGCTCTTCCCCGTGCTCAATGTCATTCGGAAACCGGACGAGCTGGGTATGAATCATGTCCATCAGGATCCCATATATGTCATGCTGTCGCTGGAGATATGCGGCATTTCCTATGCGAACGGGTCCTGATCCTTTATAACCGCTCAGGTGGTCCAGGGTCTTTTCGGTCAGTTCCTTTTCCCGATTTATGCCGTACATGATCTGAAGCTTCTCATCCTTGTCCGGTACAAGGTCCACGATAAAACTGAGATAGCGGCGGGCTACCTCTTTGTGCCCCAGATCTGAGACTACCTTGACCACCATGGAGGCATCCCGGATCCAGCAGAAGCGGTAATCCCAGTTGCGAACCTCCCCGAGCGTTTCCGGAAGGGAGGTGGTGGCCGCTGCAAGGATGGCCCCGGATTTATCGTAGCTGAGCAGTTTCAGGGTCACAGCTGAGCGCTTGATAACGCCATTGTATTTCCGGTAGCCAGGGGTCTTACTGCTCCAGTTCAGCCAGTAGACCTTGGTCCGCTCCATTTCCACGTACATTTTCCTCGTACTGGGTTTGAAGAGCTTTTCGTTGTATCCCAGCAGGAAAAAGCCGTCGTCCTCAAGGGTTATTGGCCGTCCTTCCACCACGGCGTTCTTATTGAAGGACGTATAAAGAAAGATTGTATCGAATTTTTCCCCGTGGCTCAGGCTGACGATGAAGCGGGGTTTTACATAGGTACGGGTTTCCCCCTGTGCGTACTCAAGGCGGGGGTCATAACGTACCCTGAAGACCGGACTTCCCTGAATGTGCCTCAGATACCGTATGATTTCAGGGGGCGCGTGATAACTGCCGTCCTGATTCTGATACCTGGGCATGAAATCCCTCATCTCAAAACAGTCGGTGCCGTTGGAAAAGCGGGTAATCAGCAGGGCCGTATCTTTTTTGTATCGCTGCGTTACCTGGTAGGAGTCATCCACAATGATTTCAAAGCTCCCCCCGGCGCGCTCATCCAGGATCTTGGCAAAAACAGAAGAGGAATCAAATTCCGGGAGGCAGCACCAGTCCAGGGAACCAGATTTGGAAATCAGCGCCGCGGAGCGGCAATTTCCGATAATTCCATAATCCAGGTTATCCATAAACTGCGATTTCTTTAATTCTTTCGAATTTATTGGCCATGCGCTTCAATTTGTCGAAATTTAGGAAAAATGGACTCAAAAAAGGTTAAAAAGACCCCAGGAATGAGCAAAACGATCATAATTTCCAACCGACTCCCGGTGCAATTGCAGATCAGCGAAGGCAAAATTGAAGCCATTCCCAGCGTAGGTGGGCTGGCCACGGGTATGAAATCTGTGCACCAGGATGGGGAAAGCCTATGGATCGGGTGGAGCGGTCTGACGATGGAAGAAGTCCCCGGGGCTCTTGAGCCTGAGATTGACGCTGCGCTGGCACACCACGGGTGCAGCAAGGTGCGCCTAAGTCAGAAGGAGGTGGCCGGATTTTATTTCGGGTTTAGCAACCGGACCATCTGGCCCCTTTTCCATTACTTTATGGAATACTCTGAATTTGACCTGGCCAACTGGAAGGTATATGAAGCGGTAAACAGGAAATTTGCAGAAGCCTTAATTGAGAAAGCTGGTGAGGAGGATGTGATCTGGGTCCACGACTACCAGCTCATGCTGGTTCCCAGGATGGTCCGGGAGAAACGACCGAATCTCTCCATTGGTTTCTTTTTGCATATCCCCTTCCCCTCTTATGAGATCTTCCGGACCCTCCCCTGGCGGGAACAGATTCTGGAAGGCCTGCTGGGATCAGACCTGATCGGATTCCACACCTATGACTACGAAAGGCACTTCCTGAGTTCGGTTCGGCGGTTATTGGGACTGGAGGTCAATTTCAATGAAATCCACCTGGAGGACCGGGTTGCCAAAGTGGATTCTTTTCCTATGGGGATCGATTATAAAAAATTTCACGAGGCCGCCCTAAGGCATGCCACCCTTAGGGAAGGGGAAGAGTCAGACCTGCAGCGGCGTCTTAAACTCCACAAGGCATCCACACCCAATGCCAAATTTTTCCTTTCCATTGACCGGCTGGATTACACCAAGGGAATCGCCAAACGTATCAAAGCCTTCGAATATTTCCTGCAAAAATATCCCGAATATCGGGAAAAGGTCCGGCTGATAATCCTGGCCGTGCCCTCGCGTTCCAAGGTCCCCCAGTACCAACTCCTCAAGAAGGAAATCGATGAGCTCGTCGGGCGGATCAACGGGGAAATCTCGACGGTAAGCTGGACCCCAATCTGGTACTTCTACCGCTCCCTGCCCTTTGATAACCTGATAGACCTCTATACCAGCTGTGATATCGCCTGGCTGACCCCCATCCGCGACGGGATGAACCTGGTGGCCAAGGAGTACATCGCCACGCGCACAGACCAGACCGGAGTGCTCATATTGAGCGAAATGGCGGGGGCTGCCAATGAGGTGAATGAGGCGCTGCTGATCAATCCGAACAATTTTGAGCAGGTAGCCGATTCCCTCTACCAGGCCATCAACATGCCCGTGGAGGAACAGATCGAACGGAACGCCCCCATGCAAAAGCGGCTGGAACGGTACAATGTGGAAAAATGGGCCCAGGACTTCATGCAATCCCTCCTGTCCCATAAAAACCAGGATGCCCCTTATGTGGCCAGCCGCCTGACCATCGAT
>SBFL01000387.1 GCA_006227965.1 Bacteroidota bacterium
TACAATACCTCGAGGATGGAGAGACAAACATCCAGCCCTATGAAATCAGCCAGTTGGAGGGGACCCATAGGATGTCCCATCCCGAGCTTCATCACCGTGTCGATTTCCCGAACCCCGGCAATCCCGTGAAAAAGGCTCTCTATTGCCTCATTAATCATGGGCATCAGGATGCGGTTGGCAATGAACCCCGGATAATCATTGACCTCCGTGGGTATTTTGCCAAGGTCTTCAGACAGCTTAAGAATGGTTTTTGTGACCGTCTCACTAGTGCTGTAGCCCCTGATCACTTCCACGAGCTTCATAATGGGCACAGGGTTCATGAAATGCATTCCGATGACCTTACCGGGCCGGGCCGTAACCGCCGCGATCTCTGTAATGGAGATCGAGGAGGTGTTGGTCGCAAGAATGGTCTTTTCAGGGCAATGGGCATCCAGGTCCCTGAAGATCTGCTTTTTGAGGTCGGCGTCCTCCGTGGCTGCCTCCACCACAAGGTCTGAGTTGGCAACCGCCTCAGCCAGGTTCGTCGAGGTCGTGATATTCCCAAGGACCTGGCCTACCCGGGCAGCATCGATCAACTCCTTGCTAACCATGCGCTGCAGGTTTTTTTCAATGGTTGCCATTCCCCTTCGAAGGCTCTCCTCGGAAATGTCTATCAGCGATACCTCGAAATCCTTTTGGGCGAATACATGGGCAATTCCATTACCCATGGTACCGGCGCCTATGACGGCTATGTTTTTTATCATGGTTCGGATGAATTACAAGTTACTTAATCAAAGCTTTCCGGGGCTTCCAAAGGCCTGAATTACTTTAAGGGCCACATCGAGGGCCCGGGCTCCCTGTTGCAGTGGAACAGGTGGGGTTTCATCCTTTTCGATGGCCTGTGCCAACTGTTCCAGTTCATCCAGGATCGGATTATTGACAGGTATAGCCGGGTTTTCGAAATAGATTTGTTTCCGGTCCCCCTCGGCGTTTTGGAGGATCATATCAAATTCTCCTGGGTTGGAGGGTGCATCCTTCATTTTGACCACTTCCACCTTCCGTTCCAGGAAATCCACAGAAATATAGGCGTCCTTTTGGAAGAACCGCGATTTCCGCATGTTTTTCAGGGATATGCGACTGGCCGTCAGGTTTGCGACACACCCGTTTTCAAAGGCGATCCGGGCGTTGGCAATATCCGGCGAATTGCTGATTACGGAAACCCCGCTGGCCTGTATGTCTGCCACCTCGGAGTCAACCACGCTGAGGATGATGTCGATATCGTGGATCATCAGGTCGAGCACCACAGGCACATCAGTCCCCCTGGGGTTGAATTCGGCCAGGCGGTGCGTTTCGATGAACATGGGATTGATGATTTGCCCTCGTACGGCCTGAAAAGCAGGGTTGAACCGCTCCACATGGCCTACCTGTCCCTTAAGGCCTTTTTCTTCGAGAAGCCGGATGAGTTCTTCAGCCTCTTCAAACGTATGGGTTACCGGCTTTTCAATGAAGACATGCCGGCCCGCTTCAATGGCTTTTTTTGCACAGTCAAAATGGGAGAGGGTTGGGGTGACGATATCCACCACATCCACCGCGTCTATAAGTGCACTGATATTGTCGAAATATGGGATTCCGAATTCCTGGGATACGGATTTACCCTGTATGATGTCCGGGTCGTGGAACCCGATCAGATCGTAGCGGGAAGACTCCCCGAGCAGTCTCAAATGGATTTTTCCCAGGTGCCCTGCACCCAATACGCCGGCTTTTAACATTTGGTGTTCCTTGGAGTTTGTTCAAAAATAAACATACTTTACGAGTTAACCCTTGATGGAAGCAGAAGTTCGGTCTGCGTTTTCATCCCGCCTGTTGCTGCACTTGTGGAAATCCGGCCAAAAAAAGAGAAGCCACTCTTGGGGAGATTTTCTAAATTCGCAAAAAAACGGTCTTGAGGGATACACTGAAACACCAGGGCAAACGAAACCAGTTGCTTGAATTGATCGCCTCGAAGGGCATCCGGGATAAATCCGTCCTGGCAGCTATCGGGGCCGTGCCCAGGCATTTATTCATGGACAGCGGTTTTGAGGACCACGCATATCAGGACAAGGCTTTCCCGATTGCGGCCGGGCAGACGATCTCGCAGCCTTATACCGTGGCCTACCAGACAGAACTGCTGCAGGTCAAACCGGGCGATAAAATCCTGGAAATAGGGACGGGAAGTGGTTACCAGACGGCCGTTTTACTCAGGCTAAAGGCCAAGGTTTACACTGTGGAACGCCAATTGAGCCTCTATAAAAAGACCAGCCTGTTCTTTAAAAAAATGGGGTACAGGCCCAAGCGCTATGTGTTTGGGGACGGGTATAAAGGACTTCCCGAAGATGCCCCCTTTGACGGAATTCTCGTTACGGCTGGCGCCCCGCGCATCCCCAAGCCACTGCTATCCCAGCTCAGGGTGGGGGGAAGGCTGGTTATTCCCGTCGGGGAGGAAGAGCAAACCATGATGCTGATCACCCGTACCTCAGAAAAGGAATTTCAAAGGCGTGAATGCGGTTCCTTTCGATTTGTTCCGCTGCTCGAGGACAAAAACTGACTCCCCCGGCCTAGTTGTTGAATTGTTTCTTGATCCGGTCCAGCTGCCTTTTGGATTCCCTGGTCTTTATGGTTTCCCGCTTATCGTAGCTTTTCTTACCCTTTGCCAGCGCGATTTTCAGTTTGGCAAGGCCGCGCTCGTTAATAAAGAGGTTGAGGGGAACGATCGTATTCCCACTGGCCTGAACGGCCCTGTGGAGTTTTCTCAATTCCTGTTTCCGTAACAGGAGCTTCCGTGCGGCCTTGGGCTGGTGGTTGAAATGGGAGCTGTGGCTGTAGGGATCTACCTGCATATTTATAACAAACAGTTCCCCTTTCTCATTGAACTCGCAAAACCCCTCGGAAATGGAAGCTTTCCCCTCCCGTATGGACTTGATCTCAGTTCCGGACAGCACAATGCCAGCCACATAGGTGTCCAGCAGCTCATAGTCGAAACGCGCCCGCTTGTTCTTTATGTTGATCCGCTTCTGCATCGGATGCAAAAGTAGTTAAAATAGAGACTTCCGAAGATTATTCAGGGGTACCCGTGCTATTTGATGGGAAAACGCCACCTTTGCACAAAAATTTTTCAGCAGGATGAAAAAGTTTCTCGGCATTTGGCTGGTACTCTTCCTAATAGCTTGTAATGAACAACCCCGCCCAACGGCAGATGCCCAGCGCATCATCGATTTGGCCATTGAGGCCTCGGGGGGCGACCGCTATAAGAACAGCCGCATACAGTTCACGTTCCGGGACCGGAACTACATCGCCTACCGCGCAGATGGAAAGCGGGTCCTCAAGCGGGTAATAGAGACAGATTCGGGCCTGGTTGAAGATGTCATTTCCGGCCTCTCCTTTGATCGGACCGTCGAAGGCGTTTCGCAACAACTGGCAGATACTACCAGGCAGAAGCTTTCTGATGCCGTGAATTCCGTGCATTACTTCGCCTACCTGCCCAACGGGCTTAATGATGCAGCGGTGAACAAAACCTATCTGGGCCTGGTCAGCATAGGGGATTCCCAATACCATAAAATAAAGGTGACCTTCGATCGGGAAGGCGGAGGCACTGATTTTGAGGATATTTTTGTCTACTGGTTTAACGAGGAAACCAATCTCCCGGATTTCCTGGCATATGAGTACCATACCAACGGAGGAGGCATGCGGTTCCGGGAAGCATACAACGAACGGAGGGTAGGCGGAATACGCTTTGTGGATTACCGGAATTTCAAATACGAAGGCCCCCTGCCGGTCACTTCCCTGGACAGCCTGTATATGGCCGGGCATCTGGAAGCACTATCCGAGATCGAGTTGGAGGATATCGAGGTTATTCCGGACAGTTACAATTGAACTGAAGGCGGCTTACCGAAGTGTTAGTGCCGAGTACCGTAACGATAAAGAGCCCGCCATTGTCATCGTCATCCATTTGTGGGTAGCGGTCTTCCCCGATCAGGCGGTTAGCCAGGTCCGGCGTGGTATTGCTGTGGCCAACCACCAGTACGGTTTTCCCAAGGGTCTCTGATCTAAAGGCACTGATGTCCAAATTTGCCGGATCGTAGTAGGTTACGTTTATGTCCTGCTTGATCGATACCGGGGCCGCGGTCATCCGGGTTCTTTCATAGTCGGTTGAATAAATGGCATCCAGGGATACTTCTTCCAGGATTTCGGCCCAGTGCATGGCCCTGCCCATTCCTTTCTGATTGAGCTCCGGATCTGGGTTGTCCGGATTTGAACGGTCTTTTTCGGCATGCCGGATCAGGTAGTAGGTACTGATCACTGGTGCAATTTCCCCGACAGGCTCCACAGTTTCTTCCTTACAGGAAAAGAGCATTAACAAGCAAATTCCGAATATTATTGAGGGAAAAATTTTCATAGTTTTGCGCTTTACGTAAATTTAAGTGACCGCACCGCGGTAGCTGAGCAAATATAGCATTTCATAATCATTGTTTTTACATACGGCTGATGGGAATAAGGGGATTCTGCGCATTGTTTTTATTGATGACTGCCACAGCAGTTTCCCAGACCCTGGAGTTGCCTCAGGATTTCAGACAGCACAACCTTCTTGATTACAATTCCAACCTGCTGAATCCGGTACTATCGCTTCAGCAACCGGCACAACAACAGCTCGCCCTTTGGACGCGCTGGCAATGGCAGAGCATAGACGCCGATCCCACCACGCTCTATTTGAGTTACCTCCGCAATGAGGGTGATGTGGCCTTCGGAGCGGGCTTCTTCCAGCACAATACAGGGCTGTTTCAGCAAAATGGGGGGGTTTTGAATTTCGCCTACCGCCTTTCCCTCGGAAATGATTTTGGCCTGGCAATTGGAATGAACCTTTTCGGGTATCAGCGCCAACTGGCCGATGACCGATTTATCCCTGGGGAGCCCGTTTTGCCCATAGAAGATGAGGTTAATGACTTTATCATACAGGTGGCCCCGGGCCTTGAAGTACAGGTGGAGCGTTTTGCGCTGGGAGTCTCCTTTGAGAACCTTGTCGATTATAATTTCGCCGAAAGTGAAGCCGTAACTGCCTCAGACGAGAAAACCATCACCGTCATGGGGCGGTATGCCTTTCTGGTTTCTGAAAATGCCGCCGGACGCCAGACGTTCCTGCAACCCCAGTTATACTATCGGAGGATACCCATATATGACAATCAGGTCGGCCTGGGCGCCGTTTGGTCTGCGCCTTCATACTGGGTTCAGACCGGATACAACAGTTTTTATGGGTTTGCCCTCGGGGCCGGGGCCAGGCTTTTTGACCGCGTTTCCATAGGAGGGCTCATGGAATTTGGTTCCAATGATAACGACGTGGGCGGAAATACCAGCTATGAGGTCGTTCTGGCATTTTCCTTCGGGCGCAAACGACCAGAACCTCCCAAGGAAGAACCCGAGGAAGAACTCATTGTTCAGCAGGCGGAGCCGGATCCTGAGCAGGCGGAAATCGCAACAGAAATCGATGCCCAGCAGCGCGCCATAGAAGAGGCTGCCCTCAGACAGGATTCCCTGATTGCCGCGGCCAGGGAGCAGGAACTTGCCCTTCAGCAAAGGAGGGATTCCATCCAGCAGATGCAAGAGGCCGCCCTGGCACTCAGGAAGAGTCAGGATTCCATCCGGGAGGCGGAAGAGGCCGCCCTGGCCCTGAGGGAAAAAGTAGTGCCCGAGAAAGGAGAGAAGTATCAGGAAGTAAGCCAGGCAGAAGGATTGGAGCCCGGATTCTACCTGATCGCAAATGTGTTCAGCACGAAGCGGTATTATACCCTATTTATGCAGCGCCTTCAGGACAAGGGATTGGAACCCAAGTCCTTTTACAGGAGTACCAATAAATTCAATTACGTATACCTCAGACGCTACAACAGCATAGAGGAGGCCCGCAGGGCGCGGGACAGCAAGTTCGAGGGGCGCTATCAGGGAGAACTCTGGATATTCCGTGTACGCTAGGCGCCGCTGAAGGTAATCTCAGCTTTTTATTTCCTTACGGATCAATACTTCCAGGTAGGCTATTGTGTTGTGGAGGTATTTGCGGTCTGCCATAACGGTCGCCATGGTAACTGCCCCCATAATCATGGTGAAGAGCTGCTTGGCAAACTGAAGGGGGGTAACCGGCAGTTTTAGTTCCCCCTTATTGACCCCCTGTTCCAGAACGAGAGCGATTTTCCCCTCCACGGTGCGCGCGGTTTCCCTGGCGGCGGCCGCAAGGATCCGGTGGTTGAACTGGGCATCCACGCCCACATTTAAAATCGGGCATCCCCCCATATCCCGGGTAAAACTGTCGTAATGGCGGTAAAAATCCGTGAGGCGGAACAATTTATCCAGAGCGGTTCCGGGTTGCTCGAGAACCTCATCCAGGGCCCTGAGCAACTTGTTGCAGTTATATTCGAAAGCCGACAAAGCCAGGGCGTCCTTGTTTTCAAAATTTCCGTACAGGGCGCCTTTGGTAAGCCCTGTAGCCTCTGTAAGGTCGCTCATGCTGGTGCCAACATATCCCTTTCTGTTAAATATGGGTGCCACCGTTTCAATGATATAGGCGGTGGTGCGCTCGGCTTTGGTACTCATGGGGTGGATTTTCTACGAATATAAAAAATCTCATACTGTACGGTATAAAGGAAGTCAAAAAAAGAACCCCGGGTTTTGGAGAACCCGGGGTATGCCAGTTACAGACCAATCTGCCTATTCCACCAGTTCATTCTGGTTTCGGAAGACCAATTCATCCTCGAAACTATCGATCAGGACAATGCTGTCCGCATGGATGTTCCCCCTGAGAATTTCCTTTGACA